>URIN01000150.1 GCA_900547915.1 uncultured Clostridium sp.
CTATTCGTCGGCAGCGTCAGATGTGTATAAGAGACAGAAACTATTTTATGCTATATACAGATTAATAAATATGTACTTATATCGGAGGGTTTTTTATGAAGATTGCCGTAATCGGCGGAGGCGGTGTAAGAAGTGTTTTTCTTGCAAAAAGCATAGCCATGCGAGCACAGGAACTCCAAATAGATGAGCTTGTTTTTATGGATAACGATGAAAAAAAGCTTAGAATATATGGCACAATGGCAAAAAAAACGGCAAACCTTATTTGCCCTTCGCTAGATTTTAAAACAACCGCAAAAGCCGAAGAAGCAGTTGAAAACGCCGATTATGTTATCACCACCATAAGAGTCGGCGGTGATGATATGCGTGTAAAGGACGAGCGTATTGCGCTCAATATGGGAGTACTCGGCCAGGAAACCACAGGAGCGGCAGGTCTTTCTTTTGCAATGAGAAGCATAAGCGCACTGGCAGATTACTGTGAACTAATAAAAAAGCACGCTAAAAAAGACTGTAAAGTCTTCAATTTTACAAATCCGGCTGGTGTAGTTTCTCAAACTCTCAGAGATATGGGATATGATTTTACATATGGTATATGTGATGCGCCAAGCGGAATGCTGAGAAGTTTTGAAAAGCTATACGGCGCTGAGGAAGGCTCAGCAAAAGGTGAAATATACGGTCTCAATCACCTTTCCTATTTCACTTCTATCAAAATCAACGGGAAAGAAATGATAAACGATATCATTGAAAATGACGAAGCTTACGAAAAGACAGACCTCAGATATTTTGAAAAGGATCTGCTTAAAAACAGAAAAGCCGTTTTGAATGAATATCTATACTATTTTTATTATAGGGAAAAGGCGCTTGCGAACATACTGAACGCTGAAAAAACACGCGGCGAACAGATTGCGGAAATAAACAGGCACATGACCGCCGAACTTGAAAATGTAGATATAGAAAATGATTTTGAAACAGCGCTGAAAATATTTGAGCACTGGTACGGTGAGCGTGAAAACAACTATATGGCAAGCGAAACAGGCATAAAGCGCAAAGAGCCTTGGAAATTTGATATTTTCGGCAAAGATGACGGCGGTTATGCAGGAGTTGCACTGAAATTCATTGAGATAGCTATAAGCGGAAAAACAGACAGTATGATACTTTGCGTGCCGAACAACGGCGCAATTGAAGGTCTGCTTGACAGCGATGTTGTTGAGATAACATGCGATATAGATAAATACGGAGCAGTTCCCCACCGTTTCGGAAAGGTGGACGAACAAAATCTGGAACTGATAAGGCGCGTAAAAAACTATGAGCGCCTTGCAAGTGAAGCGATAAGAACAAAATCTCGTGAGAAAGCTATTGAAGCTTTAACGCTTCATCCGCTTGTAAACAGTTACAGCATAGCGAAAGAACTCACGGACAAATATATTGAACACAACAAAGATTATACAGGAGAGTGGAAATAATGTCATTTATTGCAGGCGCAGGAGCCACAAATGTTGATTTACTTTATGAGGATATGCCCAAGATACCCGATGTGGGCGAGGAAATATACACAGATAAATTTTCGTGCCAGCTTGGCGGCGGATTACCGGCAACACTTATAAATATAAGCAGACTCGGAATTGAAGCAAAGATAGCTACCGAACTCGGTTGTGATATGTTCTCTGATTTTGCCTCACAGCAGTACAGAAAAAACAACGTTGAGCCAATGAACATTTACAAAGGCGATGCAATACCTCTCAACATAACATCGGCGATTATCCTTAAGGGCGACAGAAGCTTCATTACCTACGGCAAAGGCAGTATTGAGCCAGATGACGAGGCAAAAGAAAGTTTCTATAATATGGCGCACGGTGCAAAGATATGCCTTATGCAGCCGGGCGGATTTATTGACGTTTACAAAAAGCTGAAATCAGAGGGCACGCTTATGGTGCTTGATATGGGCTGGGACGAGAATATGAGTGTTGAAAAATACGCAGATTTACTTGAAACGGCAGATATATACACTCCGAACAGAAAAGAAGCGCTGAGAATTACCGGCGCCGCAAACGAAAATGACGCCGCAGACGCACTTAGAAAATACTTTGACAGAGTTATAGTTAAGGTAGACAAAGACGGCTGTATAGGTATAGATAACGGTGAAAGCTTTTTTGTAAAGAGTGTTGAAAAATTCAAAAACAAGGACAGCACCGGTGCTGGAGACGCATTCCTTGCCGGACTCTGCTACGGACTGTTTTATGATTACCCGCTTAAAGACTGCATTGAATTCGGAAACATCACCGGCGGCAAGGCTGTCACGGCAGTTGGCGCGCTCTCCGCTTATGTAACAGAAAAAGAACTGCTTGAACTGAAAGAGGAAAACTATTAATGGCAAGAGAACTTGAGCCGTACCAGCTTATTGAAAGAAGCATTATAAAGCGTTTCAGAAAAGATATCTGGAACCCGTTTATACTTGCCGTCAAGCAGTATGAACTTATAAAAGAAAATGATAAGATTGCGGTTTGCATATCAGGCGGCAAGGACTCAATGCTATGCGCAAAACTGATGCAGCAGCTTCAGCGCCACAGCGATGTGCCGTTTGAACTTGAATTTCTTGTTATGGATCCAGGTTACAACGCTGAAAACAGACAAAGAATTGAGGAAAACGCTAAACTGCTGAGAATTCCGATAACTGTATTTGAAAGCAATATTTTTGAAGTTGCAAACAGCACGGAAAAAAATCCCTGTTATTTATGTGCAAGAATGAGGCGCGGCCATCTTTACGCAAAAGCAAGAGAATTAGGCTGCAACAAGATTGCGCTCGGCCACCATTTCAGCGATGTTATTGAGACAACGCTTATAGGAATGTTTTACGGCTCGCAGATACAGGCAATGATGCCAAAACTTCACAGCACTAATTTTGAGGGTATGGAACTTATCCGCCCGATGTACTGTATTCATGAAGATTCTATAAAGGCGTGGTGCAAATACAACTCACTTGAATTCATACAGTGTGCGTGCCGTTTCACTGAGGAATATAAAAACAACGGCAACGAGAATATGATGAGCAAGCGCCAGGAAATAAAAGACCTTATCCGAGAATTGAAAAAGACGAATCCTAATATAGAGCACAGCATATTCAAAAGCATTCACGCAGTGTGCCTTGACACGATGCCGGGATACAAATCCGGCGGTGTTGAGCACACATTCCTTGAAAAATACTAATATCTGAAAGTAATATTTTTAATCAAACAAAAAGCCCCGCGGAAAATATCCGCGGGGTTGATTTTTTAATTACATATACTTTTTGATCTCATCAACCATATCGGTCTTTTCCCAGCTTACGCCGAGATCTTCCCTGCCCATATGACCATAAGCTGAAAGCGGCTCATAGATAGGCTTTCTGAGGTCAAGTCTGTCAATGATTGCAGAAGGACGAAGATCAAATACTTTATTGACGATATCGGCAATCTCATCATCAGCCATTTTACCGGTGCCGAATGTATCTACCATAACAGATACAGGCTTTGCTACGCCGATAGCGTATGCAAGCTGAATCTCACACTTATCGGCAAGACCTGCTGCTACTAAATTCTTTGCTACCCATCTTGCAGCATAAGCGGCACTGCGGTCTACCTTTGTTGGGTCTTTACCGCTGAATGCACCGCCGCCGTGACGTGCATATCCGCCGTATGTATCAACAATAATCTTTCTTCCTGTTAAACCGCTGTCTCCCTGAGGACCGCCTACAACAAATCTGCCGGTGGGATTTACGAAGAACACGGTATCATCATCCATAAGCTCAGCGGGAACTGTTGTCTTGATAACCTTTTCAATAATATCTTTTCTGAGAGTATCAAGGGAAACATCTGCACTATGCTGGCTTGAAACAACAACGGTGGTAACCTTTACAGGCTTTCCGTCATCATATTCAACAGTTACCTGTGTTTTTCCGTCAGGATAAAGATAAGGAAGCTCACCGCTTTCTCTAACCTCTGTAAGCTTTACTGCGAGTTTATGCGCAAGGCTGATAGGCATTGGCATGAGTTCTTTTGTTTCATTGCAGGCATAGCCAAACATCATTCCCTGGTCGCCAGCGCCGTTGAGGTTATATTCGTCCTCTTCATCATTTTTAAGTTCTAATGATTTATCAACGCCAAGTGCTATATCGGGGCTCTGCTTATCGAGAGATACACACACACCGCAGGTATTGCCGTCAAAGCCTTTTTCGCCGCTGTCATAGCCTATGCTGCAAACAGTTTTTCTGATAATAGCAGGAATATCCACCTGCGCAGTTGATGTTATTTCACCCATAACATGAACCTGACCGGTTGTGCAGAAAGTTTCACACGCAACACGGCTCTGAGGGTCCTGCTCAAGCATTGCGTCAAGAATTGCATCTGAAATACGGTCACAAATCTTATCAGGATGCCCTTTTGTAACCGATTCACTTGTAAATAAGGTTTTAGACATATTTAATCCTCCTGAAAGCCTTATCGCAGAAAAAAATAAAAGCGCACCCGAATGAATGCGCCGAATCACTCATCACTCGGAAAATCCGCGGGAATTAGCACCTTGCGAACGCAGGTTGCTGTGGTATCAAAGGGCCCGTCCCTACCCCACTCTTGATAAGGCATATTAATTTTAAGAATATAATAACGCCTGTCTCTTAT
>URIN01000151.1 GCA_900547915.1 uncultured Clostridium sp.
ACCGATGAGCTTTACGATGAGCTTGAGGAGATACTCATAATGGGCGATGTGGGTTTTCCCACCGCCGAAAAAATTATAAAGAGCTTGCGTGAAAAGGTTGAAAATGACGGAATTACCAATGTCAAAAAAGTGCGTGAAACACTTAAGGACATCGTTTCCGGTATCGTATGGGGCGGAAGCTATTTAAGACTGCGCACAAAGCCGTCAGTTATCCTTGTAATAGGTGTTAACGGCGTTGGTAAAACAACTACTATAGGCAAGCTTGCTCTCAGGCTCAAGGATCAGGGCAGAAAAGTTATTCTCGGTGCTGCTGATACTTTCAGAGCAGCGGCAATCGAGCAGCTTCAGGTTTGGGCGGACAGAGCTGAGGTGGACCTTATAAAATCAGCAGAAGGCTCAGACCCGGCTTCAGTTGTGTTTGATACTATTCAGGCGGGCAAGGCAAGAGGCGCAGATGTAATTATAATAGATACTGCCGGCAGACTTCATAATAAGAAAAATCTTATGGATGAGCTTAATAAAATAGGCAGAGTAATAGATCGTGAACTTCCCGATGCTTCAAAGGAAGTTTTGCTGGTTCTTGACGCAACCACAGGTCAGAACGCAGTAAATCAGGCAAAGGATTTCAAGGACGCAGCAGGTATTACGGGTATTGTGCTCACAAAGCTTGACGGCACCGCAAGAGGCGGCGTTGTGCTTGCTATAAACAACGAACTTGACGTTCCCGTAAAATTTGTGGGTGTGGGCGAGCAGATAGATGATTTGCAGCCGTTTGATGCAGATGCGTTTGCAGCGGGTTTGTTTGACGAAGAGGAGAAATAATGGACTTTATATTAGCAACAAACAATATGAAAAAACTTGAGGAGCTTCAGAGAATTCTCTCTCCCCTCGGTGTAAATGTAATAACAGCAAAAGATCTCGGCATTACTTTGCCTGAGGTAGAGGAAAACGGCACCACATTTGAGGAAAACGCTCATATCAAAGCACAGTCTGCGTGTGAGATAACGAAACTTCCCTCAATAGCCGATGACAGCGGACTTTGTGTTGATTATCTTGATGGCGCGCCCGGAATTTATTCCGCAAGATTTGCAGGCGAGCACGGCAATGATGAAAAAAATAACGATCTTCTGCTTGAAAAGCTCAGCGGCGTTCCAATGGAAAAACGCACCGCGCATTATGTGTGTGCAGTGTGCTGCATTTTTCCTGACGGCCGTGAGATAACCGTGCGAGGTGAGTGCCCGGGTCATATAGGCTTTGAAAGGGACGGCAACGCAGGCTTCGGCTATGACCCGCTGTTTATAGTTAACGGCAAGTCATTCGGCAAATATTCTGCTGAAGATAAAGATAAAATAAGTCACAGAGGCAATGCCCTGAGACTTCTTAAAAACGAACTGGAGAAAATTTTATGACATCTAAAGAAAGAGCCGCGCTCAGAGCGGCGGCAAATCCGCTTGAGCCGATATTCCAGATAGGTAAAGAGGGAATATCAGATAATCTTATCTCACAGCTTGATGACGCGCTCGATTCGCGTGAATTGCTTAAAATAAGAGTACATCTTGAAACCTCACCGAAAAAACCGCGCCAGCTTGCAGACGAGCTTCAGACAGCGCTTGGTGCAGAGGTAATTCAGGTTATAGGCGGAGTTATCGTGCTTTACAGAAAAGCAGACGAGGAAAAAATAAAGGCAAAGAAAGCTGCCGCAGCAAAGGCTAAAAAGCCTGTAAAAAAGCATGTTAAGATAAAAGGAATGCGAAGCAGATATGCCCGTGAGGAAAATATTAAAACTTACAGAGGCGGAGCCCGCGGCAGGGGAGAAAGACATTGAGATTAGGCGTTTTCGGCGGGGCATTCAACCCCGTCCATAACGGGCATACAAATCTTGCCGCAAAGTATATAGAAATTCTGGAACTGGATATGCTATACTTAATTCCGACTGCTAATCCGCCGCACAGAACAGGCAGTGACTTTGCACCGGCAGAAGCTCGCCTTGATATGCTAAAGGCGGCTTTTAATGGTAATGATAAAGTTGTCGTTTCTGATATGGAATTCAGGCGAGAAGGCAAAAGCTATACTTATGACACTGTTCAGATTTTAAAAAGCAAATATCCCCAGGCAGATATTTTTCTGATAGTAGGGGAAGACCAGTTTTTTAAATTTGAAGAGTGGTATAGGTATACTGATATACTGAAAGAAGTTACACTCTGTACTGCGGCACGCGGTGAAAGCACCCGAATAAAAATTGCCGAATTCGCGCGGCAGCATTTCGGCTCTGCCCGTGTGTTTATTGCAGATTTTGAGCCTGTTGTTGTCTCAAGCAGTGAGATAAGGCAAAAAATTAAAGCTAAAGATGACATTTCAGGTCTTGTGCCCGGGTGCGTTTTGGATTATATTAATGAAAAGGGGCTTTATGTTGATTGATTTTGATAAGTATACGGCAATTGCCGAAAGCCGCCTTAGACCCGAAAGATTTACCCATTCGCTGAATGTTGCGGATTGTGCAGCAAAGCTTGCGGAAAAGTACGGAGCGGATGCAGATAAGGCACGCCTTGCAGGTATTTTGCATGATGTTACCAAGCAGACGCCGCTTGAAGAGCAGTACGGCTATATTATCAGCGCAGGCGGGGAACTTTCAAAACTTGAGCGCAATAATCCGTCTGTAATTCACCAGAAATCGGGCGAGGCGTATTGCTGCACCGTTCTCGGAATAGATGATAAAGATGTGCTTGGCGCTATAAGGTATCACACCACGGGCAGGCGCGGTATGACACTTCTTGAAAGAATTGTATATACAGCCGATTTCATATCTGCTGACAGAAATTATCCTGATGTTGATAAAATGCGTGCTCTTGCTTCACAGAGCCTTGAGGACGCAATGATATATTCGCTTAAATTCACAATAAACAAGCTTGTGGGTGAAACTCAGCTTATTCACCCCGATACGCTTGAGTGTTATAATTATTTGCTGGAGGAAAGAATAAAGGATTAAATATGACTTCACTTGATATTGTAAAAGTTGCCGTAAAAGCGGCAGACAGTAAAAAAGGCCATGAGATCCGTGTTATAAAAATAAGAGATATTTCCGTTCTTGCGGATTATTTTGTTTTCGTAAGCGGTGATTCAAATACACAGACCCGAGCCATTGCCGAGGAAGTTGAGTTCAAACTCGGTGAGGCGGGAGAACAGCCGCAGCATATAGAGGGCCGCCAGTCTGGCTGGATATGCCTTGATTACGGCTCAGCGGTCATTCATGTTTTCCACAAGGAGCAAAGGCAGTATTATCAGCTTGAGCGACTTTGGGAGGACGGCGAGGAGATAGACCCCGCAACTTTGCTTGAAAACTGAAGGAGGATATATATGGATTACAATTTTAAACAGGTTGAAAAAAAGTGGCAGGATATCTGGTATTCTCAGAATACATTTGCCGCAAAAAACGACTATTCGCTTCCCAAGTTCTATTGCCTTGTTGAGTTCCCGTACCCCAGCGGTCAGGGACTTCACGTAGGTCATCCGCGTTCATATACAGCGCTTGACATCGTGGCAAGAAAGAAAAGGCTTCAGGGATATAATGTGCTTTATCCCATGGGCTGGGATGCTTTTGGCCTTCCTACGGAGAACTACGCTATCAAAAACCACGTTCACCCGGCAGAAGTAACAAAGCAGAATATTGCGCATTTCAAAAGTCAGCTTCAGTCACTCGGCTTTTCGTTTGACTGGACAAGAGAAATAAACACCACAGATCCCGAGTATTACAAGTGGACTCAGTGGATATTTATTCAGCTCTTCAAAAAGGGCCTTGCCTATAAAAAGAAAATGGCGGTAAACTGGTGCACGTCCTGCAAGTGCGTTCTTGCAAATGAGGAAGTTGTAAACGGCGTGTGCGAACGCTGCGGTTCAGAGGTTATCAGAAAAGAGCAGAGCCAGTGGATGCTTAAGATTACCGATTATGCAGACCGCCTTGTAAAAGACCTTGACGATGTTGATTTCATTGACCGTGTTAAGGTTCAGCAGAGAAACTGGATAGGCAAAAGCCACGGTGCTGAGGTGGATTTCGGCACAACCCTCGGCGATACATTAACTGTTTATACAACAAGATGTGATACTCTCTTCGGCGCAACCTATATGGTTATTTCTCCTGAGCATCCTTACATTGAAAAGTGGGCTCTCAACATCAAAAATATGGATGAGGTGCGTGCTTATCAGCAGGAAGCCGCTAAAAAGAGCGATTTTGAGCGTACAGAGATAAATAAGGATAAAACAGGTGTCAGACTTGACGGTGTTATGGGTATAAACCCCGTAAACGACAAAGAGATTCCGATATTCATTTCAGACTACGTTCTTACTTCTTACGGCACAGGCGCCATTATGGCGGTACCTGCTCACGATACACGTGACTGGGAGTTTGCAAAGAAATTCGATCTTCCCATTATCGAGGTAGTAGCAGGCGGCGAGGACGTGCAGAAAGAAGCGTTCACAGACTGCGCAACAGGCAAGCTCGTAAACAGCGGATTTATCACTGGTATGAGCGTTGAGGACGCTAAAAAAGCAATGACCGAGTGGCTCGAAAAAGAGGGCAAGGGCCGTGAAAAGGTTAACTTCAAACTTCGTGACTGGGTATTCAGCCGTCAGCGTTACTGGGGCGAGCCTAT
>URIN01000152.1 GCA_900547915.1 uncultured Clostridium sp.
AATAAAATCAGACGAACTTGGCAGAGCAGAGATTGATACTGATAAGTGTGTATCCTGTGGAATGTGCCTTGTAAGCTGCCCGTTTGGCGCCATCATAGACAAGAGTCAGATCTACCAGACTATCACCGCACTTAAGAGCAAGACCCCGGTTTATGCCGCTATTGCTCCCGCTTTTGCAGGTCAGTTTGGCAATGTAAGCACAGGAAAGATAAGAACGGCATTCAAAGAACTCGGCTTTGAGGACGTTTTCGAAGTTGCAGTAGGCGCAGACCTTTGCACTATTGAAGAAGCTCAGGACTTTATGAAGGAAGTTCCTGAAAAGCAGCCGTTTATGGCTACATCCTGCTGCCCTGCGTGGTCGGTAATGGCAAAAAAGCTGTTCCCTGAGTTTGCATCATATATCTCCATGGCTCTTACGCCTATGGTTCTAACAGCAAGACTTATAAAGGAAAAGCACCCCGACTGCAAGGTTGTTTTTGTTGGTCCATGCGCCGCTAAAAAACTTGAGGCAAGCCGCAGAACGATAAGAAGCTATGTTGATTTCGTGCTTACCTTTGAAGAATTCAGTTCAATTCTTGACGCTAAAAACATTGATATTGCACAGTGTGAGGAGGATGAACCGCTCGGCGGTGATTCAAGCGGAGACGGCAAGGGCTTCGCAGTAAGCGGCGGTGTTGCAAAAGCTGTTGAAAACGCAATCAAACAAATGGATCCCAACAGAGAAGTTCTTACAGCAAGAGCAGAGGGTCTTCCTGAGTGCCGCAAAATGCTTCAGCTTGCAAAAGCAGGAAAATACAACGGATACCTTCTTGAGGGTATGGCGTGCCCCGGAGGCTGTGTTGCCGGCGCAGGAACAATTGCAAATGTTAAAAAATCTTCCGTTGCAGTAACACAGATGGCTCAGAAATCTGAAGAGCAGAATGTGCTTAATTCAAAATTCAAAGAATATTTGCACATCCTTGAAGAGAAATAATAAACATAAAACAAAAGCGTTCCTTAAGCAAAATGCTTATAGGAACGCTTTTTTTCATAAATTTTCTCTTGACAATTATGAAATTAATTTTAAATTTGTTACAACAATTTTAATTTTGTCATTACAACATTGCTATATATGTAATAATCTGCTATTATATATAAAAAAAGAAAGGCGGTGCTGACATGGCTAAAGAAACGAAACTGCATATCCTTAAAGGATTTTCAGAGCTTTTAATAGACTATGACTTTGATAAAATAACTGTCACCATGCTGGTTGAAAAATGCAATATAAGCAGGCAGACCTTTTACTATCATTTTGCCGACATACAGTCTCTTATTGACTGGGGTGTTAAGAAATACACACACGGCTGTGTAGAAACCGCAAAAAACGCCAGAGATATGAAAGAGGCTACTGTAATTTACCTCAAAGAAATTGATAGAAACAAAATATTTTTAAAGAAAGTCTTCACTTCATCTATGTCTCAGTATATGACACTGCTTATAAGAAACAGCATCATTGAGTATTCATCTGAGTTCTATAATCAAGCAGTAAAACGCGGCTATGCTAAATCTGACACTGCCGAAATGATCATTGAATTTACTGCAAACGGAGTTACGGGCTTCATAGTAACCCACATACTGGAAGGCAACAATATGAATATTGAGGATCTTGCCGAAAAGATGAACAAATGCATATTTTTACGCCTTGCCGGCAGAAACCTGCTGGATCAGCATATCTAAATTAAAATCATAAATAAATTAAAAATCCCCCTGCAAACGCAGAGGGATTTTTTTATACAAACTGATTTGCCAAAGCGTCATATTTATATCCAACCGAAGACAATTTTTCCTCTATCTCACTTCTGTCTTTTTCGGCTGCAGCACACAGCTCATCAAGACTTGAATAATAATCTCTGAGCTGCATATTTACGGCACTGAGAAGCATTATAGGATCATTGGGAAGTTTCATATCTATCACCTTTTCACAATTTTAAAACTTAAAACAGAATTTTATATTCACTAAAATATCACAAATTACGCGTGTTTTCAATAAAAAAAGCAAACTATATATTGAATATTTTTTAAAGTTATGAGATAATATATTGATTATAATTATATAAAACACGGAGAAAAAAGATGGAAAACGGAAAAATGCTTGCGGAACTTTTGTTTCCGCACATTTCAAAGACACCTGAATATTACGAGAGCAAATACCCCGTAAGAGATCTTAAGGAGGGCGCCCGTGTAACACGATTTGCGCCTAGCCCCACGGGGTTTCTTCATTTTGGAAATCTTTTCACCTGCCTTATATCATACAAAACGGCGAAAAGCACCAACGGCGTATTCTATGTTCGAGTTGAGGATACAGACCAAAAGCGCAAAATAGACGGCGCTGTTGGGGTAATGCTGAACGGACTTTCATATTTCGGCATAGTACCTGACGAGGGCGTTGTCGGCGAAGGTGAGGAAAAAGGCGAATACGGCCCGTATTACCAGAGCCAAAGAAAAGAGATATACCAGTCATTTGCAAAAAAACTTGTTGAGGAAGGTTATGCATATCCCTGTTTCTGCACTGCCGAGGAACTTGACGAACTCAGGGCCTCCCAGGAAAATGAGGATATAAAGGGCTATTACGGCAAATACGCTAAGTGCCGCAGCCTCAGCTATGATGAGATAAAAAGCAAGATAGACGCAGGCATGACATGGACTCTCCGTCTGAAATCACCGGGCGAGGAAAACAAAAAATGTGTGTTTGAAGATATGATTAAGGGCAAAATAGAAATGCAGGAAAACGTGCAGGATATTGTGCTTCTGAAATCAGACGGTATTCCCACATACCATTTTGCCAGCGTTGTAGATGATCACCTTATGAGAACAACCCACGTTGTACGAGGCGATGAATGGATAGCAAGCTGCCCCATTCACATTCAGCTTAACAAACTTCTTGGTTTCAAAGTGCCGAAGTTTGTTCATGTTGCGCCTATTATGAAGACCGAGGGCGAAGGAAAGCGCAAACTTTCAAAGCGCAAAGACCCTGAAGCGGCTGTTTCATATTATTCTCAGGAAGGTTATCCCGCCGAGAGCGTAAACGAATATATGTTGACGCTTGCAAACTCTAATTTTGAAGACTGGCGCAGGGCTAACAAAAATGAGGATATTGCTAAATTCCCGTTCAACATCAAAAAGATGAGCGTTTCGGGAGCACTTTTTGACATTGCAAAGCTTAATGACATTTCCAAAAACGTAATCTCCACAATGAACTGTGAAAAGGTCTTTTCTCTTTCCTATGAATGGGCTAAAGAGTACAACAAAGAACTTGCCGCCCTTTACGAGCAGGACACAGACCGTGCAAAGGCAATTCTTAATATTGACCGTGAAAATAAAAAGCCACGCAAAGACATTGCAAAGTGGAGCGATATTCCGGATTATATCAGCTATATGTTTGACGAAACATTTGAACCGTGCTATGAACTTTGCGGCAACGCCACGGCACAGCTTGCAGTAAAAGCTCTTGAAAAATATATTGAAACTGTAAACCTTAATGACACCAAGGACGAATGGTTTGATAGAATCAAGAGCATCTGCGAGCCTATCGGCTGCACGCCGAACGTTAAAGAGTATAAGCAGAACCCGGAAAACTTTGCGGGTCACGTAGGAGATATTTCAACCATAATCCGCGTTGCGCTGACCGGACGCACAAACACGCCGGATCTGTATGAAATAACGAAACTGCTGGGCAAAGAAAGAGTTGACTCAAGGCTTAAATCGGCGCTGAAGCATTACAGGGAGGATATATGATGGCAAGAGAAGACAGCAAAGAAATCAAGGAAAGCTCAAATTTTATAAATGATATTATTGAAAAAGACCTTGAAACGGGCGCTTATTCAAGAGTGCAGACCCGTTTTCCGCCCGAGCCTAACGGCTACCTGCATATTGGCCACGCAAAGGCAATTTGCATAAACTTCGGAGCCAAGGAGAAGTTCGGCGGTATATGCAACCTTAGATTTGACGACACCAACCCCACAAAGGAAGACACTGAATATGTTGATGCTATTGCAGAAGATATCAAGTGGCTTGGCTTTGACTGGGACAACGCTTACTTTGCTTCAGACTATTTTGACTATATCTTTGAATGTGCTATAAAGCTCATTAAAAAGGGCAAGGCATTTGTTTGCGACCTTACACCCGAAGAGCAGCGCGAATACAGGGGCACACTTACCGAGCCAGGCAAGGAGAGCCCTTACAGAAACAGAAGCATCGAGGAAAACCTTGACCTCTTTCAGCGAATGGCAAAAGGTGAATTCCCCGAGGGGTCAAGAGTGCTCAGGGCAAAGATAGATATGGCAAGCCCCAACCTTAATATGAGGGATCCTATTATCTACCGCATTATGTACGCTCATCATCACCGCACAGGAGACAAGTGGTGCGTTTACCCGATGTATGATTTTGCACACCCGCTTTCCGATGCGTGTGAAAAAGTTACCCACTCACTTTGCTCTCTTGAATTTGAAAACCACCGCCCGCTTTATGACTGGGTAGTAAATGAATGTGTTGAGGGCGAAAAGCCAAGACAGATTGAATTTGCAAGAATGAACCTCAACTACACACTGACTTCAAAGCGCAAGTGTCTGAAACTTGTTCAGGACGGTATTGT
>URIN01000153.1 GCA_900547915.1 uncultured Clostridium sp.
ATAGGAGTCCGTCTCGTGGGCTCGGAGATGTGTATAAGAGACAGATATTATCCATTTATTAATTCCGTTTCACTTATTATTTCTTTTATCAAAGCTTTAAATTTCACTGAAACTTCATTGGCAGTTTCAGTAACTTCTTCTGATGTTATAGGTTGGTTGCTTATTCCGCAAGCAAGGTTTGTGATGCAGCTAATTCCGCACACTTCAAGTCCGCAGTGTCTAGAAGCCTGTGCCTCTATGGCGGTGCTCATTCCAACAGCGTCTGCACCAAGCATAGCGCACATTTTTATTTCTGCTTTCGTTTCAAACGCAGGCCCTGTAAGCTGCAGATAAATGCCTCTTTTTAATTTTAAACCGCATTTTTCAGCGCTGTTTATAATAACTTTTTTTAGCCTTTTGCTGTATAAATCACTCATATCAGGAAAGCGCGGACCTATATTGTCATCGTTAGCGCCTATAAGAGGGGAGCGTACAAATGATGATATATGGTCGTCTATCATCATAAGATCGCCGCGCTTAAGGTCTTTATTTATTCCTCCGCTTGCGTTTGTGAGAATGATTACCTGAGCGCCCATTGTTTTTAAAAGGCGAACGGGCATTACCACCTGAGCGGGAGTATAACCCTCGTAAAGGTGAACACGGCCCTGCATGGCAGCAACATTTTTGCCGCAAAGTGTTCCTAGTATAAATCTGCCTTTATGACCGGGTGCGGTAGATACGGGAAACTCGGGTATATCGCTGTAATTTATTATATATTTCGCATCAATCTCATCAGCAAGACCGCCAAGACCGGAGCCCAAAACTATTGCTATTTCGGGTTTGAAATCAGTAACACTTTTAACATATTCAAGCTGTTTTTCAAGCATCTGACTGCCTCCCAACGTTTCTTTGAAATCTATTATAAATGTTTTTAAAACTTAAATCAACAAAATGCTATTGCAATATTAATTTAATTTTGTTATTATTAATAAGTGATATTTTTTGTCGGAGGGTAAGAAATAAATGAAAAAAGTTATTTCGGTGCTTTTGTGTGCGGTAATGGCACTTACCTGCGTTTTCGCTTTTGCAGGCTGCACTAACAATTCTCAGGATTTGAGTTATGATATTGTTATGATAACAGACGGCGGAACTGTTAATGACGGTGCTTATAATGAAAGTGCTTGGAGTGGTATTACTTCCTATGTAGAAGAAGTAAACGCAAATGCCGCGGACGGCGAGAAAATTACTTACAGATATTATCAGCCGTCAGTAAAAGAGGACGAAACACTTTCAACCGAACAGGCTATAAAGTATATAGACCTTGCAGTTGAAAACGGAGCTAAGTTCATTGTTCTTCCCACAGACGCCTTTGATGTAGCTGTTTACGAAACAGCAAGGCAGTACAGTGATGTCAAATTTATACTTGTAGACGGTATGCCTCATCCTGAGGGTGATGATACAGATGCATATATTGAAAATGTTATGACTGTGTCTTTTGATACACTTCAGAGCGGCTTCCTTGCCGGTTATTATGCTGTTATTTCTGGAAACACAAAGCTTGGCTATTTCGGTTCCGTGAATTCCAATACATCCAGCTCTTACGGAGCAGGCTATGTGCAGGGCGCCCAGTATGCGGCAGAGCAGCTTGGTATTCCGGTTATTTTGGATTATGCTGATTATGATTCTCCTTTACTGGATTATAACTATGATTTTACCCTTACCGCAAATTATAAAAAGATAGATACTTCAAAAGAAGATGTATATATTGTAAAAGTTGAAAACGGAACTGGCTCGGGCACATATACTTGGGGTCAAAATGTTACCGTAAAGGCTGATCCCGCTCCTGAGGGCAAAGTGTTTGACCATTGGGAGTATAAGAGTAATACAGAAGGTGTTAAGGACAGCAAAGTAAACCTTTCAACTGAAAAAGAACCTGAAACCAATCTTCTTGTTGAGGAGTGTGACTGCACTATCACAGCAGTTTACACAGATGCTCCGTCAACAACCTATCCTGTTACAGTGAATAATGAAGACGGTTCAGTTTATTCAACACAGTACATAATGGCAGGCGAATCCTGCAATGTTGTTGCTCCGTCTGCACAGAGCGGAAAAGTATTTGACCACTGGGAAATCAGTACCGATGAAGAAGGCGCTATTGACGATATCAACGCAAAAGATACATGGGTACATGTAACTGATACAACTCAGGGCATTACTCTTACCCCTGTATATGTTGTCTCAGATGCTCCCACGTTTGATGTTACGGTTGTAACAGGTGAGGGCGGCAGCGGTGAATCAACAGGCTCTGGCTGTTATGTTACGGGTGATGTTGTTTCAGTTACAGCAGCAGTGCCGCAGGATGGTTACATCTTCTCTCATTGGTCAACTTCTGATGATGACGGATTTAGCGCGGGAATCACAATGGAAAACGAATACTTCCCGTCAACAACTTATACTATGGTGAACCGTTATCAGGCAGTGGTTGAAAAAATGTATGACGAGGGTGTGTCTGTTATCTACGCCGGTGGAAATGACGAATGTAACGCCGTTTCTGACGCCACATGGATTTATAGCTATGATAAGCTTGCCATTGGTGCTGAAAATTGGCAATCCACGTGGGATCATTATATTACAACTACTATTAAGGATTACGGTTCTGCCGTAAAAGCATGTCTTTCCGATTTTAAAGGCGGATATACATACACGGGCGATTGTTCTAACAAAGGTGTTTATCTGAGTGCTGTTGATGAAGATCTTCAGCAGTCTTATGATGAGGTATACAGCGCACTTGCTAACGGTACTATCAAGATTACAGGTGTTGCTCCGGGTGCCGATGTACGCTTTGTTGCAAATTCAAACTGCCTTACTCTCAATTATTGGATAACTCAGGGCGATACAACTGCAGATAATACTGCTTCAGCAGAAGTTGCTCAAACAACTGAGTGATTATTATATTAGATATTTAAAAATCCCGTACTGATTTCAGTACGGGATTTTTGTGTCTTTATCTATTAAAGGAGTTTATCTTTTTCCACTGCTTTGTTTACTGCGTTATGAACGGCATTTTCAAATCCGTCTGCCTGCAGTGAAAGAACACCCTCAATTGTTGTTCCTCCGGGGGAGCATACCATATCGGTCAGCTTATACGGATGCTCTCCGCTTTCAAGCACCATTTTCGCGCTTCCCATAACTGTTTGGGCAGCAAATTTGAGCGCCAGATCTTTGCTCATTCCGTTCTTAACACCTGCGCGCGCAATTGCGTCAATAAACATATATGAAAATGCTGGTGCACAGCCTGCTATAACTCCGAAAAGCGGAAAACTGCTTTCGTCAAGTTCACTGATTTCACCAATGGCGCTTAACATTGTCTTAACAAAGTTTTTCGCCTCTTCAGAAGCGTATGTGTTTGCACACATTGCACAGCACGCAGCACCTACTTTTGCGTTTATATTTGGCATTACTCTTATTACTGCACATTTAGATGACAGATTGCTTTCAATGAAAGATATTGTCTTTCCTGCTGCTATTGAAACAATAGTTTTACCTGGTTTGCATACAATGCTGTCTATTTCTTTTAATACGTCTGCCTGCACATTTGGCTTTACTGCAAGCAATGTGATGTCTGCACTTTCAGCAGCCTGAGCCGCACTTTTTGCAATATTTATTCCTGTTTCCGCTTTCATTTCATTTGTTTTATTTTCATTCGTATCGAAAACAAATATATTTTCAGGTTCTATGGCCCCTTGAGCCGTTATACCTTTGATTATGGCGCCTGCCATATTGCCGCATCCAATAAATGCAAGTTTCATTTATACTTCCTCCAAAGCTATTGTTTTTTCATTTTGCTGTATTTTTCGCGCGTGGCAAGTCCGCCGCGAATATGACGCTGAGCTTTGTTTTCTTCAAGCACTTTCTTTACTTCGTCATAAAGTATTTTATCAACGTTTCTCAGTCGTTTTGTAACATCTATATGTACTGTTGATTTGCTTATACCGAAAACTGCTGCCGCACGCCTTACAGTTGCGCCCGTGTCGCGTATGTACTCTCCTATTTCAACGCATCTCTTGTCTACATTACCAATCAAGGCTTTCACCGTCCTTGATAATATATATTTGATTTATGCGTTTTTTATACTTATTTTTTAATACGCGCCCAAACGGTTTGATTTTATTTTACTGCAAAAATCTCACCTCTGTTTTTGAAGAAATTTCCCGCGTACTAAAAACAGGAGGCACCTTTGTATGCAGTACCTACGGCGCAGCTCACATGAAAGAAATCAATGAGCTTGTCTCAGAATTCGATGACCGCATTGTTCTTTCGGCAGACCGGCTTTTTGAACGTTTTGGAAAAGAAAACGGTGCAGATCTTCTTGCTCCATATTTTCAAAATATAAAATGGTTATCCTATGAGGACTCCCTCCATGTTACAGAACCGGAAACCTTAATATCTTACGTTCTGTCCTGCCATGGCAATCAAAACCAGTATATCATTGACCACTACAAAGAATTTCGAAATTATGTAAGAAAAAAAACAGAAGATGGCTTCACTATTACAAAAGACGCCGGGATTTTTATTACTATTTAATTCATTGAAAGAAAACAGACGAAAATAAAAAGAATAGACTATAGCAAATGTAAAGATATCACCTGT
>URIN01000154.1 GCA_900547915.1 uncultured Clostridium sp.
ATAAGAGACAGATTAAGAGGGTAAGATTATGTGGTGTCCGTATTACAAAGACGGTGAATACAAATGTGATTTATGCAAAAACACCGTCAGTGAAGCAAAACATGATAATTACTGTACCGATTGGAACGGAACTAATTATCAGGACTGTGATATTTATAAAAAATACAGTTAAAATAAAAATATACTTTACAATTCTGTTTTTGTATGCTATAATTCATTAGCTGAATACGAATTACTCGGATCGGGGCGCAGGCGCCTTTGGCGAGATCACCTACCCTTTTCTGAGTTCTGCGCTTATCGGCTAATAATTTTGAAGAGGTGAAATTAAATGACACAGGCAGAAAAGCAGGCTATCATCAAGGAGTATGCAACTCACGAGAACGATACAGGTTCTCCGGAGGTTCAGATCGCAGTTCTTACAACAAGAATCAACGAGCTTACAGCTCACCTGAAGATACACAAGAAAGATAACCATTCACGCCGCGGCCTTCTTAAAATGGTAGGTCACAGAAGAAATCTTCTTGCATATCTTTACAAGACTGACATCAACAGATACCGTGCTCTTGTAGCAAAACTCGGCATCCGTGATACTCTTGACAGATAATCTTTTGCAGACGGCATTAAACCTGCCGTCTGCTTTTTATCTTTAAAAACGCCCTCGGGCACAAACCAGACCGTAAGGAGGCTCACCAAATAGTAGTAAATTGAGAGCACAAAACATTGCGCTTTGAATTTATTACTATTGCGCCTCCTTTGGAATATAAAAATTTTTAGAGAGGTAAAGTTATGTTTTTCAAGAATTACAAAAAATGGGAAACAGAATTTGCAGGCCGTAAGTTCACACTTGAAACAGGCAAAATGGCAGGCCTTGCAAACGCCGCATTCTTCGCAACATACGGCGAGACACAGGTGCTCTGCACCGTAACGGCTTCAGCAAAGCCGAGAGAAGGCGTTGATTTCTTCCCGCTTTCAGTTGACTACGAAGAGAAAATGTACGCAGTAGGCAAGATTCCCGGATCATTCCTGCGCCGTGAAGGCAGAGCAGGCGAAAAGGCTATCCTTACCAGCAGATGTATCGACAGACCTATCCGTCCGCTTTTCCCCAAAGATTTAAGAAACGACTGCTCAGTTGTTGCAACAGTAATGAGCGTTGATCCCGACTGTTCTCCTGAAGTAACAGCCGCAATCGGTGTTTCAGCCGCAATCGCTGTTTCAGATATTCCGTGGGACGGCCCGATTTCATCAGTAAACGTTGGTCTCGTTGACGGCGAAATCGTTCTCAACCCCACACTTGAGCAGAGAGAAAAGACAGATCTTACACTTACCGTTGCTTCAACAGCAGACCTTGTTGCAATGATCGAGGCAGGCGGTAACGAAATTCCTGATGACCTTATGTTTGACTGCATTATGGCAGGTCACGAGGAAAACAAAAAGATGGTTAAATTCATTCAGGGCATTGTTGACGAAATCGGCAAGCCTAAGTTTGAATATGAATCATCCGATCCCGATCCTGAAATCCTTGCTGAAATTGAAGATTTCTGCATAGAGGATGTTAAAAAGGCTCTCGACACAGATGACAAACTTGTACGTGACGAAGCTCTGCTTCCGATATATGCAGCAGTTCATGAGAAGTTTGATGAAAAATTCGAAGGCTGCGAAGAAAAGATTGACGAGATCATGTATCTTGTTCAGAAGCACGTTGTACGTTCTTGGCTCAAGGATGAGCACAAGCGTGTAGACGGCAGAGGCATTGATGAAATCCGTCCGCTCAACGCAGAAGTTGACCTTCTTGAAAGAGCTCACGGTTCAGGTCTGTTCACAAGAGGTCAGACTCAGGTTCTTTCAGTTACAACACTCGGCCCCATGAGCGACTGCCAGCAGCTTGACGGTCTTGACGAGCAGAAAGAAAAGAGATATATCCACCACTACAACTTCCCGTCATACAGCGTTGGCGAAACAAAGCCCTCCAGAGGCCCCGGAAGAAGAGAAATCGGCCACGGCGCACTTGCTGAAAAAGCGCTCCTTCCCGTTATCCCGAGCGTTGATGAGTTCCCGTACTGCATCCGTGTAGTATCAGAAGTTCTTTCATCAAACGGCTCAACATCTCAGGGTTCTGTATGCGGCTCAACACTTTCACTTATGGCTGCAGGCGTTCCTATCAAGGCTCCCGTTGCAGGTATCAGCTGCGGACTTATCACAGGTGATGAAGGCGTTTACGGCGATTTCATGACCATGGTTGACATTCAGGGTCTTGAAGATTTCTACGGCGATATGGACTTCAAGGTTGCAGGTACAAAGAACGGTATCACAGCTATTCAGATGGACCTTAAAGTACACGGCCTTACTCCCGAAATAATCAAAGAGGCATTTGCAAAAACACACAAGGCAAGAAATTACATCCTTGATGAAATCATGCTTCCTGTAATCAGCGAGCCACGCAAGGAGCTTTCAAAATATGCTCCCAAGATGGTTACTCTTGCTATTGACCCAGACAAGATCGGTGACGTTATCGGCAAGGGCGGCAAAGTTATTCAGGAGATTCAGAGTGACTTTGACGTTAAGGTTGATATTGAAGAGGACGGCAGAGTATTCATCAGCGGTATTGATATTGACAAGTGCAACAGCGCAAGAGACGTTGTTAAACTTATCGCTACAGACCCCGAGGTTGGCGCTTTCTACAACGGCGTTGTAACAAGAATTATGAACTTCGGTGCATTTGTTGAGATCGCTCCCGGCAAAGAGGGACTTGTTCACATCTCAAGACTTGACGTTAAGAGAGTAGACAAGGTTGAAGATGTTGTAAACATCGGCGACACAGTTGTTGTTAAATGTATAGAGATTGACGATCAGGGCAGAATCAATCTTTCAAGACGTGATGCTCTTATCGAGCTTGACGGTCTGAAGCCTGAAAACGATATTGACGAGGCTCCCAGAAAGCCAAGAAGAGACGGTCACCGCCGTCCCCGCAGAGACTGATAAACTGAATATTCCAAAACCTTTTAAAGGCTGTGGATTTTTCTGAGTAGTTCTCATTTTTCGCCACATAACCGCTTTATGGTTATGTGGCTTTTTAATGCTATAAATTAGGGCAGCTGTGTTTTTGCGCCGTAAAAGTTTTTCATTATTATTTAAAGCGCGAGGTGAAAATATGGAACAAACATTTATGAAAGAGCGAAAAATAGTACCTCTTGTAATTACAATGGCACTTCCGATGACAGTTTCTATGCTTACAAATTCGCTTTATAATATTGTGGACAGCTACTTTATAGCCAAAATAAGCGAAGACGCCATGACGGCACTTTCACTGGTTTATCCTATTCAAAACCTTGTAACCGCAATAACAGTGGGATACGGAATAGGCGTAAACGCAGTAATAGCATTTTACTTAGGAGCAGGACGGCAAAAACAAGCGGACACAGCCGCCTCTGCGGGTATGTTATTCAACCTTTTGCACGGACTTATCCTGACATTTCTGTGCATATTCATAATGCCGCCGTTTTTAAGAATGTTTACCGACAGCGCCACCGTGCTTGACTGCGGAATTCGCTATTCAAACATCATTTTCCTGTTCTGCATTCCTATTGCAGCAGGTATTAGTTTTGAAAAAACATATCAGGCTGTAGGGCAAATGACTGTTTCAATGGCGGCAATGCTGATCGGGTGCATAACAAATATCATACTTGACCCCATTCTTATTTTCGGCTGGTGGATATTCCCCGAAATGGGAATCGAGGGTGCGGCTCTTGCAACAGGCATAGGTCAAATAGTTACTCTGGTTATCTACCTTGCTTTTTATTTCAAAAAAGGACTTCCCGTTAAAATAAGATTTAAAGATTTTACGGATTTCAAAAAAATCAGCAGGCGTACATATTCAATAGGAATACCCGCCGCTCTTAATTTGGCACTGCCATCGCTCATGATATCAGTGCTCAACTCTATTCTTGCAGTGTTCTCGCAAACTTATGTGCTTGTTCTCGGCGCGTATTACAAACTTCAAACATTTCTTTATCTTACCGCAAACGGCATAGTTCAGGGAATGAGACCTGTTCTAAGCTACAACTACGGCGCCGAGGAATATAAACGCGTGCGTTCAATTTTCAAAGTAAGTCTTTCTTTTATAGCTGCATTTATGGCTCTGGGCACAATTTTGTTTGCCGCATTGCCGCAAAGCCTGATAAGTCTTTTCAGCTCATCCGATGAAGCAATCAGGATAGGTACTGCGGCGCTGAGAATAATATGTATAGGATTTATTCCGTCAGCACTGAGCGTAACCGTATCGGGAGCGCTTGAGGGCCTCGGCAAAGGCGGAACCTCGCTATGCATATCAATATTAAGATACGTGGCAGTTATTCTGCCTGCGGCATTCATTCTCAGCAGAGTTGTGGGCGCAGACGGAGTGTGGAACGCTTTTTGGATAACAGAGATAGTGACGGCGCTGTTCTCGATTATTGTTTTTTCGTATACATCAAAGAAAAATCTAAAAGAAAAGCAGAAAAATTAAAAATCCCATGCTTTTCTCAAATTTATTAAATAACAAAAATTTTCCAAAAAAAGCTTTCATAATTATCGCATACTTATCTGTAATATGTGCCTGTCTCTTATACACATCTGACGCTGCCGACGA
>URIN01000155.1 GCA_900547915.1 uncultured Clostridium sp.
ACAAGGCTTTCGTCGGCAGCGTCAGATGTGTATAAGAGACAGTTTTAATATAGCACAAAAAAACGGTCGGGAAAACCCGACCGTTTTAATATTATTATGATTACTCGCCTTTCATCTCAACGAGCTTTGCTTTACCCTCAAAAGCATCCTTTGAAAGTTTGATTGAATCAAAGATAGCTTTTTCGATATCATCGGGGGTACAACCAAGTTCCTTACAATCATCAAGAGGCATAAAGAGATTTACACTCATAATATCTGCAAGACCTACAGGATCAATACCTGAGTCTACATTTCTCTTAGCATAATCCTTGCGCATTACAAGACCGAAAGCCTGGAATGCCCACTTAGGACAGTCAACAATCTTTCTATCAGCAATGCCGTCCATTGCTCTGTAAACGATCTTGAGGAATTTTCTCCAAGTGTAGTTATAGCATGAAATAGCGTATGCACGGAATTTACCTTCGCCCTTAGAAGCTGCTTCATAAGCCTGCTCTGCAGCGCCTACGATTGATTCACCAACCTGGCGAACAGTAAGCATTGCTGTACCGCCTGCAGGATACATTGTAAACGGCATTTTTTCAAATCTCTGAAGCTGCTCGATAAGGATAACCCATACCGGCTTTCTGCCCGGCTGTGTGCCGAAGATGTAAGGAAGCTCAAGAACGCCAACCTGGAAGTTTGCATCTGAATACTTCTCACAAACCTTTTCCTGCTCGATACGGCTCTTGATATAAGGGTGTTTCTCGGTGAGTTTCATATCAGGACGCTCTTTTGCGAGATATGAGAAATATGAACCGCATACAACTGCGCCTTTCATACCTGCTTTTTTAGCAAGAGGCAGATATCTCTCAAGAGGAGCGATATTGTATTTGTAATAATAATCATAAACAGGAGCGGGAAATTCTACTCTTTCGTCAACGCCGGTAGCGAACACGAACATATCGTAGCCTTTCATCATCTCTACCATTTCATCATCTGTAAGCTTATTAGCATCCTGGAAAACGATTTCCATTTCTTTCGGAAGCGGAGCGCCTTCTGGAAGCGGCGGAAGAGCAAGAGTTTTAATTTCATTTCCGCGGTCTACAAAAATCTGTGCAGCGGCTGAGCCAAGAAGACCTGTACCGCCAATCATAAGAACTTTCATGTTATGTACCCCCATACATTATTTTATAAAAAGTTTATAAATAGATTATAGCACCAAAGGAATTAATCGTCAACACAAAATGCCAACAAAAAACGCCGAATGACACCAAAATGCGCGCCCTGACAAAAATCAGGGCACGCTTTTTAACTTATTAAACCGGATGGACTTTATTTTCTATATCGTCGTGTTTACCATCCAGTCCGTATTTCTTATCTCTTCTCTTCTGGAAGAACTTAATTGCAACATCACCGAACTGAGCATATGAAAGTACGTCTTCTTCCTGCTCGTAATATTCGGCAATTTCATCTCTGAATTTATCAAGTTCAGGCTTGAGGAGATCTGCCGGGCGGCAATCGATTATCTCTTCATCACCGCAAATCTTCTTTCTGAAGTCAGGATCAATCTCACAAGGAGTTTTACCGTATTTACCTGCAACCATATCCTTGAATTCCTTGGTAACCATCTTGTAACGCTCACCAAGAATTACATTGAATACTGACTGAGTGCCGACAATCTGTGAAGTAGGAGTAACAAGCGGAGGATAACCGCTGTCCTTACGAACACGAGGAACCTCAGCAAGAACTTCTTCAAGTTTATCCTCTTTGCCAGCCTGTTTAAGCTGATTAAGGAGGTTAGAAAGCATACCGCCTGGAACCTGATAAAGAAGAGTATTTGCGTCAACACCAAGCATCTTGGGATTGAGAAGACCATCTTTAAGATACTTTTCACGAAGCGGAGTGAAGAAATCACGAATCTCGGTAAGTGCTTTAAGGTCAAGACCAGTATCATACTGTGTATCTTTAAGAGCAGCTACCATTGACTCGGTTGCCGGGTGAGAAGTACCCATAGCAAGCGGGCTTATTGCAGTATCGATAACATCAACACCTGCCTCTATACCCTTGAGGTGTACCATTGAAGCAAGACCTGAAGTATAGTGTGAATGGAGTTGAATCGGAACCTTAACTGTTTCTTTCAAAGCTTTAACAAGGTCATATGTTCCGTAAGGAGTAAGAAGACCTGCCATATCTTTGATACAGATTGAATCTGCGCCTGCATTTTCAAGCTGTTTTGCATAATTGCAATAATACTCAATATCGAAAACGGGTCCGGTTGTATAAGAGATAGCAGCCTGAACATGTCCGCCGTATTTCTTTGCAGCATTAATTGCTGTTTCAAGATTACGCACGTCATTAAGCGCGTCAAATATACGAAGAATGTCGATACCGTTATCAATACTCTTTTTAACAAAATAATCTACAAGGTCATCAGCATAGTGGCGGTAGCCAAGCATATTCTGACCTCTGAAAAGCATCTGAAGCTTTGTATTGGGGCATTTTTTGCGTATAAGGCGAAGTCTGTCCCAGGGATCCTCATCAAGAAAGCGGAGGCAGGTATCAAAAGTTGCACCGCCCCAGCATTCAAGGGAATGGTAACCAATTTTATCCATTTTTTCAAGAATTCCCTCAAATTCATCCGTTCTCATACGGGTGGCAATCAAAGACTGGTGCGCATCTCTGAGGACGGTTTCGGTAATGCCAATTTTTGCCATTTAATTCACATAGCCTTTCCGGCTGCGGATTTAACTGTTGCGCGGCAATGCAGCAGCCTTGCAGAGCGCGCAGGAACCCTGAAAGGGTATTATAAATCAAATCAGTCGATAGTTACGATTACCTGACCTGCGTCAACGCTGTCTCCCTTGGAAACATTGATTGAAGCAATCTTACCAGCCTGAGGAGATACGATCTCATTTTCCATCTTCATAGCTTCAAGAATAACAAGAACCTCACCAGCGTTAACTGAAGCGCCGACTGAAACCTTTACGTCAAGAATTGTTCCAGGCATAGGAGCATCTACTGATACTGAGCCCTGTGTGCCTGCCGGAGCAGGAGCTGCGGGTTTCTCTTCTGCAGCGGGAGCAGGAGCTGCTGCCGGTGCTGGCGCCGGTGCTGCTACAGGTGCAGCTGCGGGTGCGGGAGCTGCAGCAGGTGCGCTGCCAGCCTCATCTACTGTAACATCGTAAGCTGTGCCGTTTACTGTGATTGTATATCTTTTCATATTTTAATCCTCCTAATTATTTAACAGAATGTTTTCTCGGAAGGGTTGTTTCCCTTTTACCTGCAAGCACATCAAGCGCTGCAATAATCTTTGCTCTTGTTTCTGCTGGTACAAAAATATCGTCTATTGCTCCGCAGGCAGCAGCAGTGAACGGAGAAGCAAGTGTATCCTCATATTCTTTTTCAAGGTCTTCTCTCTTCTCGCCTTTTGCAAGTCTGTCATTGAAAAGGAATGCAACTGCCGCTTTTGTGTCAAGCGGAGATACAACAGAAGTATCCCATGAATAAACAAGGTCTGCATTTGAGCCTCTGCCGGCAAGCATAATATATGCAGCACCCACTGCCTTACCTGTAATTACAGAAAGTTTTGGACAAGTTGCTGCAGCATATGCAGATGTAAGTTTAGCAGAAGCGATAAGCATCTGATTTTCACGTTCTTTGCAAAGACCGTTTGCGCTGAGAAGTGTTACAACAGGAATATTGAACGCATCACAAAGCTTAACAAAAGCCTCTGCCTTATAAGCGCATGCAGGGCATACGGATTCACCGTCAAAACCAACAAAGCCTACTGTTGAGCCGGCAACAGTTGCAAGAACGGTTTTGCAGTTTTCTGCATACTTTGCCTTAAGTTCAACAGCAGAGCCTGCATCTGCGCATGCACTGATTATATCAGCCGCACTCATACCGGTTTCGGCAACTGACGCGGGGTCATTAAAATCATATACAGGAGCGGTGCTGAGATTGTTTGAAGGCATAAGGGCTACAATATCCCTTACAGCTTTTACGGCAGAATCAAAATCATCCGCAAGAATATCCACCGTACCTTCTTCAGCACAAGCTTCAGCAGAAATTTCAGACGGTGCTGTTACATAGAAATCAGCGTCCTTTACGGCAACAACCACATCTGCCATATCTGCGATAAGAGCGGTTGTACCGATAGCCGCACCGGCTACAACTGAGATCTGAGGAACTACACCTGAAACACATGTTGAAGCCTTAACGATCTCACCATAAGCAGAAAGGCCTTCAAATCCTTCTTTAAGGCTCATACCGTTTGAATCATAAATTCCTACTACCGGACAGCCTGTTTTGCTGGCAAGGTCATAAATCTTTTTGATTTTCGCGCACTGAGCAACGCTTACGGCTCCGCCGTTTACGGTAACATCCTGTGAAAAAGCGTATACCGGAGCTCCGTTTACCGTACCGAAACCTGCTATTACTTCAACATCTGAGTCTGCTGATTTAGCAAACGCGTCAATCTCTGTAAAAATACTGTCATCAAACAGAGATGCAAGTCTTTTGCGTGCTTCGGTATCTTTTATTGCAAGTTCACCCACACGAATATCCTCCTTATTTAAACTTTGTTATTTATATAATTATCCATTCTTTGGTATTTTACCACTTTGGAA
>URIN01000156.1 GCA_900547915.1 uncultured Clostridium sp.
ACACAAGGCTATTCGTCGGCAGCGTCAGATGTGTATAAGAGACAGCAGCTACTCTTACGCCCTCTTCAATATCTGTTACGGCAAGGCCCTTGGGCTGAGGTATTCCGAGTTCATTCATAACCTTTTCGAATGAATCTCTGTTTTCGGCACGGTCTATTGCTTCAACATCTGTACCGATGATAGGTACTCCGAGAGCATCAAGCGGCGGAGCAAGGTTGATAGCAGTCTGACCGCCGAGAGAAACAACGATACCGAGCGGCTTTTCAAGCTCGATGACATTCATAACATCCTCAACGGTGAGCGGCTCAAAATAGAGTTTATCCGAAGTAGTATAGTCTGTTGAAACCGTTTCGGGGTTGTTGTTTATGATAATAGCCTCATAGCCGGCATCTCTGATAGACCATATAGCGTGAACGGTTGAATAGTCAAACTCTACGCCCTGACCTATTCTGATGGGACCTGAACCGAGAACGATTATCTTTTTCTTATCAGAAACGATGCTTTCGTTTTCTTCTTCATAAGTTGAGTAGAAATACGGAACGTATGAGTCAAACTCGGACGCGCAGGTATCTATCATCTTATATACGGGGAATATATTGTTTTCTTTGCGGAGTTTGAACACATCGCCCTCGCTCATATTCCAGCACATACCGATATACTTATCGGAGAAGCCCATTTTCTTGGCGTCTTTGAGTGTTTCAACATTGCCGACATTGTTCTTAACGGTTGTTTCAAACTCAACAATATTCTTTATCTTTTCGATAAAGAGCATGTCTATCTTAGTTGCGTTATAGATAAGAACGGGGTCTACATTAAGGCGGATAAGCTGTGCGATGGCATACAATCTGTCATCGGTGCCTATTTTGATATAATCAAGCAGTTCAGAAACTGAATAGTTGTCAAATTTTTTACTGTAAATATGACATACGCCTATTTCAAGAGAGCGAACTGCCTTGAGAATACTTTCTTCAAGCGTTCTGCCTATTGCCATTACCTCTCCCGTTGCTTTCATCTGAGTGTTAAGGCTGTTGTTGGCATCAGCGAATTTATCAAACGGAAAACGCGCTATCTTTGTAACCACATAGTCAAGAGTTGGCTCAAAGGAAGCGGGAGTATTTGCAATCGGGATTTCATTGAGGTTAAGACCTACTGCAATCTTTGCAGATACTCTTGCGATAGGATAGCCTGAAGCTTTTGAAGCAAGAGCTGAAGAACGTGAAACTCTGGGGTTTACCTCAATGAGATAATACTGGAAAGAATGCGGGTCAAGCGCAAACTGAACGTTGCAGCCGCCCTCTATCTTAAGTTCACGGATAATGCGCAGAGCTGAATCACGCAGCATCTGATACTCTTTATTAGTAAGGGTCTGAGACGGGCAGACAACAATTGAGTCACCGGTATGAATACCGACAGGGTCGATATTTTCCATATTACATATTGTAATGGCGGTATCGTTGGCATCGCGCATTACTTCGTATTCTATTTCCTTATAACCCTTTATGCTTTTTTCAACAAGCACCTGATTTACAGGAGAAAGAGCAAGAGCGTTTTTAAGCATAAGACGGCACTCTTCCTCGTCATCGGCAAAACCGCCGCCAGTACCGCCGAGCGTGAACGCAGGGCGCAGAACAACGGGATAGCCTATCTCTTTTGCTATTCTAAGGCCGTCTTCAAGGTTATCGCAGATATCTGACGGGAGAACAGGCTCGCCAAGACTTTCGCAGAGTTCCTTGAAAAGTTCTCTGTCCTCGGCTCTTTCAATTGCCTCGAAACGTGTTCCGAGTATTTCAACATCGCATTCCTTAAGCACGCCCTTTTTGGCGAGCTGAACTGCAAGGTTAAGACCTGTCTGACCGCCGAGAGACGGAAGAATGGCGTCCGGACGCTCATGACGTATAATTCTTGCTACATATTCAAGAGTAAGCGGCTCCATATATACCTTATCGGCTATTTGGGTATCCGTCATTATTGTTGCAGGGTTTGAGTTGATAAGCACAACTTCATAACCCTCTTCTTTAAGTGAAAGGCAGGCCTGAGTACCTGAATAGTCGAACTCCGCTGCCTGTCCTATAACTATAGGACCTGAACCGATTACGAGAATTTTATGTATATCAGTGCGTTTCGGCATATTACTCAGCCTCCTTTTTCATAAGAGATATAAATTTATCAAAGAGATACTCACTGTCCTGCGGGCCGGGTGCGCTCTCCGGGTGATACTGAACAGAGAAAAGACGGTTTTCAATGCTTTCAACGCCCTCTGCAGTATTATCAAGCAGATTTTTGTGAGTGAGTTTAAGTTCAGTGCCCTTAAGAGAGTCACAGTCAACAGCATAAGAATGGTTTTGAGAAGTGATCTCTATCTTGCCTGTTTCAAGATTCATTACAGGGTGGTTTCCGCCTCGGTGGCCGAATTTCATTTTGAATGTTTTTGCACCGAGAGCAAGAGAAATCATCTGATGACCAAGACAGATACCAAAGATCGGGAGTTTGCCTTTCAGTTCTTTAACAACGTTTATAACAGGAGTTACGTCTTCCGGATTTCCTGGTCCGTTTGAAAGGAAGAGGCCGTCCGGGCGCATTTTCATAATTTCCTCTGCAGTTGTATTATAAGGAACAACCGTTACGTTGCAGCCTTTTTCATTAAGCTTTCTTATAATATTGAGCTTTATGCCGCAGTCTATTGCCACAACATCGTATTTATGATTCGGTGTACGTGAATACCAGCGCTTTTTGCAGGAAACGCGCGCTACCATATCGTGAGGTATCTCATATTCCGCAAGCATCTGCATAGCTTTTTCGTGGGGTGTATCAGCGTTTGTTACAAGCACTTTCTGGCTGCCCTCGTCACGGATTATACGAGTTATCTTTCTTGTGTCAACTCCGCTTATGCCGGGAATTGAATACTCGTCCAGCACTTCTGAAAGAGTTTTTGTGTAACGGAAATTCGAGGGGAGGTCGTTATATTCCCTTACAATCATACCGCCCATTGTGGGCACTTTGGTCTCATAGTCCTCATCGGTCATACCGTAATTGCCGATGAGCGGGTAAGTCATACATACCATTTGGTCTGTATATGACGGGTCTGACATAATTTCCTGATACCCAACCATAGAGGTATTGAAAACTATTTCATTGATGGCTTCTTTATCCGCCCCGAAGCCGTAGCCGTAAAATTCCGTGCCGTTTTCAAGCACGATTTTTTTGTTATACGGTTTCATAAACAATCTCTCCTCTCAATATCGTTAATTTATTCTGAGCGTAAAGCTCCCAGCCGTCAAACGGCGTTGATTTTCCCATACTTATAAATTTTGCGGAATCGACCGTAAATTTACTGTCAAGATCGTATGCGCACAGATCTGCCGGCGCACCCGGTTCTATCTTTCCGCCCTCTATACCGAAAATCTCACGCGGGCGGACTGCCATAAGTTCCACAAGTTTTTCAAGAGTAATTATGCCTGTCCTTACAAGCTTAGTATAAAGCACCGGGAACGCAGTTTCAAGACCTGTTATTCCCATTGCGCTTTTTTCAAGCCCTTTTGATTTTTCTTCTGCCGAATGAGGAGCGTGATCGGTTGCAATAACATCTATCGTACCGTCTTTAATACCCTCAAGCAGTGCTTTCTTATCCTCGACAGACCTGAGTGGCGGATTCATTTTGAAACGACCGTCCTCCTGCAGATCATCCTCACACAAAGTAAGATAATGCGGAGCTGTCTCACAAGTGACTTTAACGCCGCGCGCTTTTGCCTTTCTGATTATATCCACACTCTCTTTAGTTGAAATATGGCAAACATGATAGCGGCAGCCTGTTTCTTCTGCAATACGGCAGTCACGTTCTATCTGCTGCCATTCGCTTTCGCTGCATATACCTCTGTGGCCGTGTTCACGGCAATACCTGCCATCGTGAATATAACCGCCGTTAAGAAGTTCATTTACTTCACAGTGTGCAGAAATAACTGCGCCAAGGCGTGAACATTTTTCCATTGCCTCGCGCATAAGTTTCTCTTCCTGAACACCAGTTCCGTCATCAGAAAAACCTATGACCTTATCTTTGAGAGCCGCGAAATCAACGCACTCTCCCCTGCCTTTTCTGCCTTTTGTGATAGAAGCAAACGGAAACACATCGATTACCGCATCACGTTTAATGGCGTCAAGCTCCGCCTGAAGATTTTCAGGGCTGTCCGGCGGAGGATTAAGATTAGGCATTGGGCATACTGCGGTATAACCCGCCTTTGCGGCAGCCTGAGTTCCTGATTTAATTGTTTCCTTATAAGAAAATCCGGGCTCCCGAAGATGAACATGAACATCAACTAAACCCGGAATTAAAAAGTATTTATAATTAAAATCAAAAACACGATCAGCTCTATTTTGAGAAATAGAAATACCAAGGCTGTGAATTACGGAATCTTCAATCAAAACATCGGATTTTATAAACTTTTCGCCTGAATAAACCAAAGCGTTTTTAATAAGAGTTCTCATAAAACCGCACCTTTCGTTTTAGATATTATATATTAATCACCCTTTTAAGTCAATTACAAAATTGTTACAAACTGTATAATAACTGTCTCTTATACACATCTCCGAGCCCACGAGACGGACTCCTA
>URIN01000157.1 GCA_900547915.1 uncultured Clostridium sp.
TACACAAGGCTATGCGTCGGCAGCGTCAGATGTGTATAAGAGACAGGTTAACTACATACTGTTCCAACTCAAAAGCAAAATTTAATTTATAAGTAGTGCTTGAGTCAAGAGTTTCATTTATAATAATAAATTCATAAGTACCATCATCCTCTTTAAGAGGCAGAGTTTGATCAATATCATTTAATTTAACATTTGAAAGCACATAGTGCTCTTTTGGTTTAACTGTAAATACAGTTTGAGTATCGTTTTTATTTACTGAAACTACTTCGCCAGAATCAGCATCTTTACCATTATATTTAACAGTACCTTTTTCAGAATCATACTCAACTTCAACGTTTACCATTACAGGTGAATAAGTAACACTTAAAGCAAAATCATCAGTAACTTCATAAATATAAGTTGTTCCTGTTGTTGAAAAAGCGGTAGCATCTTCTTCGCCGTTTTTAGCTGAAATATTGGCAGTATAATAATCCAATGCAGGAATCTCGAATTTAACATAAGAACCAACAGGAACATAATCTGTTTTATCATCAGTTAAATTAATTTCCGTACCAACGGTATCTTCTTTATCTGCAAGCAAAAAAGCTTTAATGGGAGCATTTTCATAGCCTGTAACCGACAAAGAAACAGTTGGATTATGTTCAAGAGAAACTGTTGTGCCTTCTTGGACATTTTCTTTATCGATATTTATGTAACTCGTTTGTGAATTCTGATAATTCTCAGCAGATACATAATAATTCAGACTGATAGTTGTATCATTCGTTTCAAGATACTTTGCTATATCGGTCAACTCAATTACGCCGTCATTATTTTCGTCTGAAAACAATGTATTCGCATCAATAACCGTTTTACTATCAGAATCAACGGCTGAAATGACGGTCACAGTTGCACCTTTTACTTTTTCGCTGTTTTCATCCAAAACTGTTACAGCGAAATCAGTTTCGGCTGCAAATACGCCAATCAAGCCAGACTGTCCCATCGTTAAAAGAATAAATAACGCCAATAAAGCTGCTATTACTCTTTGTGATGGCTTTTTCTTTACTTTCATTTATAATCCTCCAATCAAAAAACCGCGTTGCGGTTAAATATACTCTTCAGTGTGAATCAGAACAATATTCTGCTTCAAATGCAATTCTACTTTTTTAGCATTTAGTTTTTGTTGAATGTCTTTATTATTAAGTAGCTGAGTTTCTCCTTTAAGTACGGAAGTTTCTTGTGCTTGAGGTCTGTTCAGTGGCGTTGTTTCATCCGAAACAGGCATATCACTATTTTCCGTAAACTGTTTGCTCTGCGGAGAAACAGCATTAACTTGCTTGTTAATAGGCTGATATGAATTGTTATTAATATCTCTATTTTGCGGCGAATTTGCGAATGAATTACCTTGTTGAACATTAGTCATTGGAGCTGTTGCGTTAGTATCATAACCGTTTTCTGACGATGCTGCTACACAGCCATTCTGCATCGTAATCGGAGCAGTGGGTTCGGATCCAACACCCAAATTATAATTCTCAATTGGTTTAGTGATGGGGCCTCGCTGAGCTGCTGCCGGAGTAGGTCTATGCGACTTAACACCGCTTTTTTCGTTCTCTTCTCTCATCTTTTGAATAGACTTTCTTGCAGTCTTACCTGTTAGATCGCCTATAACAGAAATAATCCTGAACTTTATGAACAGGAATACAGCCAATAATAGAGCGGCACCTGCTGCTGAAAAGCAAACTATTGAAATAATCCTGAATATAGGAGCATAATTTTCCATTTGGCAACTCCTTTCTTAAGAGGAAGCATTATCAGAATTTACATTCTGATATGCCCTCTCAACAACTTTTTTATATTCTTCACAGGATGCAGTAATCTGATCGAGCAGTTCATTATTTTCTCCTGAAGCAACACTTCCTTTTAACGACTGAGCTGCACTACTGATTTCTGTAAGCAAATTCAAAACTGTGTTTTCATCAACATTTTTTGCTGCCATTGGGGAAGCATATGTATTAATATAGTTTGCAAACACACTGTAAGCCTGAAGTTTTATTGAATCTGCTGTTCCTTCGTCATTCTCATATGTTTTAAGAAAACCAATGCACTTTGAAGCGGAATCAAGGTAAGAATTAAAAGTTTCAGCATTAGGCTCTTTTGTAAGTCCTGCTCCGGCGGCACTGTTAACATAGTCCTTATAAAACTGACAGATATTATCGTAACTTTTGGCAAGTTCCAGCGTAGTAGAATCAATATTATATCCGCCGTCATCGTTTAAATTCAGATAATCTTTAAAATACTCACCGGCTGCAACAGCTTTAATCCTTGTCGAACTATCCTGCTGATCTGATTCATAATAATAAAACGTGAGAAAACCTATATCATATATTAACTGCGGATAATCAGGATCATTTTTTAGTGAAGCTTCGTTTTCACTTATATTCTCTGCTAACTTCTTTAAATCTGTTCCAGATATATTCTGTTGCTTAAGACTTACAGAAACAAACTGCTGATAAGCATCAATCTCACCACCCATACCGTCAACATTCATTGCATCAAGGCAAGTTTGTTGTGTGGCAGTCTTTTCATCAATCAATAGATAATAATTATTCTGATTTTCATTTACCATAAGGAAGTAAAAGACCGTACCGAATACTGCAAAAATAACAGCAAGCGAAATCGCAACAATAAATGAAATCAAGCGCTTTTTCTTTTTGTTACGTATTCCTTTACCAATTTGATTTGGATGCTGAAGATCATACATAAGCTCATCGCAATTCTGATACCTGTTTTGAGGGTCTATTTGCGTACACTTATTTATTATTTCTTCAATTCCCTCAGTAAGTTCCGGATTCCATTGACGAACCGGAGCATATACATAACCTGGAGTTCTGGGATCAACACCTGTCAAAAGGTGGTGCATAGTCATACCGAGAGTATATATATCAGATCTAGGATCTGTTTCGCTTGTGCCGTAATGTTCGGGTGAAGCATAGCCTCTTGTACCCAAAACCGTAGTATCAGAAAGACTTGTTCCCTTATACTCTCTGGCAATTCCGAAATCTATGATTTTTACATTGCCATCAGGTTTTAGCATTACATTTGCAGGTTTCATATCCCTGTAAATTATCGGTGGTCTTTGATTATGCAAATAAGAAAGAGCATCACATATCTGAATAGCCCAGTTAATAACTTCATCCTCAGGCTGAGCACCGAATTCATCCAAAACTTTATCAAGAGATTCGCCCTCGATATAGTCCATAACTACATAAATTGTCTGGCCATTATCTATAATATCAACAATTCTAGGAAGAGCAGGATGGTCAAGCTTTTTCATAAGATTTGCTTCTGTGATAAGACTGTTTACAACAATCTCTTCGTTTTTACCGTTAGCAGTCTTTTTTATTTCCTTTACAGCCCATTGCTTGTTCAGATGCTTGTCCATAGCAAGATAAACAATGGACATTCCGCCCTTACCTATCTGTTTAAGTATCTCGTATTTTCCGTCTATAACCGTTCCTATTGCCGTTGCCATATCATCACTCCAATCAGATACATTTGAGCACGGCAACAGAAATATTATCTCTTTCGTTTCTGCGCTTATTCAGCTCAATCAAATACTTACTGTTATCCTGCATATTTTTTATACTCGGAATATTCTGATAATTAAGGTTTTCTAAAATCTCATCATCACTTACAACATGCCGAAATCCATCTGAACACAAAACAAACACACTGCCGGGAATAACATTGCCAAAATAAAATGCGGGTTCCACAACTGTAGAGGCGCCAACACATTGCAACAGCATATTTCTTTGCGGATCGACTGCTGCCTGCTGCGGTGTCATATGTCCGAGCTTTATCTCGCGTGCAACATATGTTTGATCTTCAGTAATCTGATTAATTTTGTCTGTGATTTGATACACGCGTGAATCTCCTACATGCGCTATCATATATTTTTCTTCTATTATCAAGAGTAATGATAATGTTGTGCCTAAACTGGTTCCTGCATTTCTGCCGTACTCAATTATTTTGTAATTAAGTCCTTTTATCATCTTACTAAACTCTTTAGAAAGATCTTTCCATGAGTATTTATAAAGTCTTTCTGGAAATTCTTTATCAAACCAATCTGCAAAGTGGCGTATTACCGTTGCGCTGGCGAGTTCACCTTTTGATAGGCCTCCCATACCATCGCAAATAACAGCCATAGCGACTTCACCTTTTTCTTTTGTATCTGCTATTTTGACACATAGGCTGTCTTGGTTTGTTTTCTTAATTATTCCTACATCTGTTACAGCTGATCCTAAATATTGCATACCCTACTCCAAACATTATTGTATAATCTTTTGATTTAAAAACTTAAAGTTCCATATAATTGATACTTACGAATATCCCCAATATTTCATTAAAGCTATTTTCTTTCTCGAATATATATAATAAACACTAAATCCTAGCAATAAAAATAAAACACTAAATCCTAACAAATACAACACTGAAAGATTATTTATTGATTGCCATTTTTGTTGATTGGTATATATTTTTACAATACCATATTGGGATAATCCCTGTTCCTGTCTCTTATACACATCTCCGAGCCCACGAGACGGACTCCTATCT
>URIN01000158.1 GCA_900547915.1 uncultured Clostridium sp.
CTACACAAGGCTATTCGTCGGCAGCGTCAGATGTGTATAAGAGACAGGTGCGCAGCGGCTGCACATAGGCAAAACGGGGCAGGGTAAGGGTCTGGCCGGGTTCCAGCAAAATTTCAGCAGGCAGACTGTGCCACAGCCAGCCCAGCACCGCCAGCGCGGCCACCAGAAGATAAGCTGCCGCAATGCTGCCAGCGCGGCGTAGTTTTGATCTGCGCATCGGCAAAAAGCCCCTTTCCGCCATGGAAAATGATACGATCGTCCGGCGATAGTATGCGCTGTGAAGGGCGGAAATATCAATGCAGTGATTGACTTTTGCCGCCGGAACTGATACTATATTAAGGCGGTTTGGCCGCAGCTGCAGAATAGAAGAATACGCGGGTATGGTGGAATTGGCAGACACGCAAGATTTAGGATCTTGTGGGCAACCGTGCAGGTTCAAGTCCTGTTACCCGCACCAAGCGCAAGATTTCTTGCGCAATTTTTTGCGGCTGTAGTTCATCGGTAGAATGCGAGCTTCCCAAGCTCGACAGGTGGGTTCGACTCCCATCAGCCGCTCCAATTTTTCAAGTCCGAACGCTTAGGCGTTGCGGACTTTTTTTACGCTTTAAAATCAGCAATATCAATATATAAACTGCCTGCTGTTTGATTTACTTTATTATTTCATTATATCTACCCACAGGTATAGCATGAACAGATAGAATTACAATCAGTGTTAGTTATATATACTAAAAAAGTTCTTATTCTCAAAAACAAATTTTATTTTACAACTGCAAAAACAGCACAGTAAACCTCTTTAGCACCATATGCTTTTAAAGTCATAGACGCTGACGATAGAGTTGCACCAGATGTTTTAACATCATCAATCAGCAACAGCGTTTTACCGTCAACATCTGCATTTTCAGACAAATCGAAAGCGTTATACATATTAACATATCTGTTTTTAGCATTTTGACGCTTCTGTAATTTTGTTCTGCGCTTTTTAATGAGAAGAGCTTCACATTTTAAGCCGCAAATTTCTGCTACTTCCTTAGCAAGCAATTCAGACTGATTGAAGCCTCTGTATCTCTTATCATATTTTCTCATAGGGATATATGTAACGCAATCAAAATCAACAAGCTCATAAAATGATTTAACAGTTTCTGCTATTTTATCTCCCTGAGCTTTTGTCAGTGACGGGAGATCATTCATTTTACAATTCAAGATACCACGAGAAATAGAATTTTGATAATAATAAGGTGCCACAACCGCCTTATATTCTGGTTTATGTCTGTTCTTTTTACAAACACAATCAGATTTTTCACATCCACATTTCAAACACACAGGTGACTCGATTTTTTGAGCACGCAAACAATCATCACAGAATTCTCTGTCAAATTCAATAATATTCCCACATATCCTACACCTATTTGGATACAAGGCTCTTTTTAAAACATACAGCAAATCAGCAAAAATACTCATACCGTTACATATGGGGCAATTTTTGCAAAAGTTTTATCCCCTATTCCGCTTATATCTTTAAGTTGCTCTACACTGCTGTAACCTCCGAGCTTATCTCGATAAGCAATAATTGCTTCAGCACGAGCATCACCGATCCCGTCAATAGCCATAAGTTCCTCTTTAGTGCAAGTGTTTAGGTTAAGAGGAAAACTTGCTGACAAAGCAACGTCATTATCAGCAGCGCCATTACTTCCAAAATCCGTATAATTATTCTCATAATACTGCGAATTTGAAGTATTAACCTGAGCTGTTGAATCAAAACTTGGTGAATAGACCTGCGCAGTTGTTTGCTCAACAGTGTAATTATTTGAAACTTTTGGCTGAGAAAATCCAAGGTATGCAAAAACGGCAGCAATCAAAAGCAGAGCAACTCCAACAAGAACATCATTCTGTTTGACTCCATTTGATTGATTACTGTCATTCTTCATAAACGAATTCTCCGTACAAATTAATCATTTTGATTGTCTATTATATCTTCTCCAAAATCAGAAGAAAAGTTATCAACATTTTCAGTTGGCTCAGTGTCACCGAAAGACATTTGCTCCGTGTTTTCAGCAGTAAACTCTTTGCCACTATCGTAAGCACGTTTTTCAAGCCACATCTGCATATTCATAAGCACTTTACGAGGCTTGCTGCCTTCTGAAGGACCGATTACGCCGTAATCCTGAAGTTGATCAATTATCTTAGCTCCTCTTGCGTAACCTACCGATAATTTACGCTGAAGGAATGAAGTAGAGGCAGTACCTGACTCAATTACAACCTCAGCTGCTTTTTCAAACAGCGGATCATAATTTTCTTCTTCCTCTTCTCCCTCAAATGGGCTCTTCTTATCTTTTACAGCTTTTTCATCAATTTCTTTCTGAATATTTTCATCATACTCAGATTCGCCCTGCTTCTTGATATAGTCACAAAGAGATTCAATCTCCTCATCATCAATAAAACAGCCTTGAACACGTATTGGCTTACTTGCACCAATAGGGTTATAAAGCATATCACCGTTGCCGAGAAGCTTTTCAGCTCCGCCTGCATCAAGTATAGTTCTGGAATCAACCTGTGAAGAAACAGTAAGTGCAATTCTTGAAGAAATATTAGCTTTGATAAGACCTGTAATAACATCAACGGAAGGTCTTTGTGTTGCTATAACAAGATGCATACCTGCAGCACGTGCCATTTGGGCAAGACGACAGATAGAATCTTCAACTTCTTTAGGCGCAGCCATCATAAGGTCTGCAAGCTCGTCTATAAAGATACAGATCTTCGGCATAGGCTCCATATCATCATGCTTAGCAACATATTTATTATAGCCGTCTATATCACGGACGCCTGTTTCAGAAAATTTATTATAACGCTGAAGCATTTCAGAAACAGCCCAACCAAGCGCACCAGAAGCTTTCTTTGCGTCTGTTACAACAGGAACAAGTAAATGAGGAATACCGGCATATCTTGAAAATTCAACCTGCTTGGGGTCTATCATCAAGAACTTAACTTCATTTGGCTTTGCTCGGTAAAGTATAGACACGATAATTGAATTCATACATACTGATTTACCGGAACCTGTTGTACCTGCAATGAGCAGATGAGGCATCTTTGCTATATCACAATATACGCAGTTACCGGCAATGTCCTTGCCGAGACCGGCAGAAAGTTTTGAGCGCTGCTGTGAAAATTCGGGTGTCTCTATAAGCTCACGCATATAAACCATATTTTTCACTGTATTAGGTATCTCAATACCAACAGCCGCCTTACCGGGTATAGGAGCCTCAATTCTTACATGAGTTGCTGCAAGGTTCAGCGCAATATCATCAGCAAGATTTGTTATTTTTGAAATTCTTATTCCTGCGGCAGGCTTCAACTCATACCTTGTAACAGTAGGACCACGGCTAATATCAGTTATTGTAGCCTCAACATTGAAAGAATGAAGCGTCTCAATAAGTCTTTGCGCATTTCCTTTTAATTCTCCGCTTACATCTTTAGTTGATGCATGCTTTCCGAGATTGAGCAAAGTTACAGGCGGAATACAATAATCCTCTACGGACGCTTTCATTTGCTCCTTTGTAACTTCAAATTTTTCCTTTTCTTCATCAGAACTTTCTTCAGAAGCTTTTTCAACGATCTCATCTATTGTTTTTGCTTTTTTATTTTCACGCTCTGCTTTATTTTTAGCATTCGCGGCATTAATCTCATCAATTATCTTCTGAGTTTCAACAACCTCCTGAAGCTGAGGTGTATCATCAGACGATTTTTTTGACTTTGATTTTTTAGACTGTTTTTCCTCACCTGGGGCTACGTCATCAAGCGGGACATCTATATTAGCCTTGTTACGCTTTCTCTGTTCAATTTTCTCCTCAATAACAGGCTGAACTTTATCATAAGTAGCTTTTGCGGGTTTTGCTGCGCCATGCAAAAACTGAATAATAGTTATGCCGCTTAGGAACATAAAATCAACAAATATCAACAGTATATTTACGATTACAGCAGGTGCTTTGCCAAGGGTCAGCAAAAGCCATCCGATTACAGCTCCGAAAAATCCGCCGTTAAAACTTTCGGAAGCGGTATTATAAGAATTTGTAACGCACTGTGAAAAAATTTCTCCGGGCTGATTCTGAAAGATGTGGATACAAGACGAAATTAATAAAACCATTACAACGCTTTCAGCGCCCTTTATAATCAATAATTTTGTATCCTGCTCTTTAAGAGAATACAACACCGTTATTACCATTGTGAGAACAGGAAAAACACACGCTGCGAATATACCAAAAAGGCCCACATAAACATTATGTACAAAAAGCCAAGCGCCCTGCCCTTTTATCACAGCAATGAAGAAAAACAAAAATGACAACGCAAAAAGCAAAACACCCGTAATTCTGTTGACATCGGCATTCTGCTTTGCTGCCGCAGCATTTTTTTTACCTTTGCTATTACTTTTTTTTACCGTAGATTTTTTAGATGCCATAATAACCTCTATCTGTTATTTATTGCGATTTCAATAATACCGATAATAATACTCCTGTCTCTTATACACATCTCCGAGCCCACGAGACGGACTCCTATCTC
>URIN01000159.1 GCA_900547915.1 uncultured Clostridium sp.
TCTACACAAGGCTATTCGTCGGCAGCGTCAGATGTGTATAAGAGACAGAATTAGAGGTCTTTGAAGGTCCCATGGATCTTCTTTTGCACCTGATTGCAAAGCATAAACTTAATATTAATGATATTCCCATAGTGGAGCTTGTAAATCAGTATCTCGATTATGTTCGTCAGATGGAAAACGCTGATTTTGAGATTGCGGGCGATTTTCTTGAAATGGCGGCGCGACTTATTTATATAAAAACCGTTTCACTGCTGCCGCGCCACGAAGAAGCAGAACAGCTTAAAAAGGAACTAACCGGTGAACTTATCGAGTACCGTGACTGCAAGATAATGGCTAAAAAACTCAGCGAGCACACTCAGGGGTTTGACCGATTCGTTCGTGAACCGCAGGAAGGTTACGTCAATTATAATTACGAACGCTTCCATGAGGGCGAAGAATTGCTCAATGCTTACATATCCGCCGCCGGCAGGGCACAGAGAAAACTGCCGCCTCCTGTTGATTCTTTTAAACAGATAGTAGCTCGCAAATTTGTAAACGTAGCGTCAAAAATCGGCTCCGTTATGGGAAAGCTCAAAAAGCATAGAAAAGTTAAGTTTTTAAAACTTTTTTCAGACGCTCAGTCTAAGAGTGATATCGTGGCAACTTTTCTTGCAGTGCTTGAACTTGCCAAAACTAAGCAGATAACCCTTGAGGGAACAATGGATAACCCTGAAGTTGAAATGGTAAGCGAGGTGCAGACTGATGGACAATAAAAACAATGTGCTTGCCAGACTTGAGGCAATGCTTTTTGCCTGCGGAGACCCTGTTGAGGCTTCAAGGCTTGCCGATGTGCTTGAACTTGATGTGGAAAGTGTAACAAAAATGCTTTCAAGTCTCGGCGATTCATACGAGGAGCGTGAAAGCGGGCTAAGACTTATTAGGATTGACGGTAAATACCAGCTTTGTACACGCGAGGAATACGCTCAGGACGTAAGAAAACTTCTTGAAATAAAAAAGAATACGCCGCTGTCTCAAGCTGCGTTTGAAGTGCTTGCTATTATAGCTTATAATAAGTCAGTAACAAAAAGTTTTATTGAGCAGATACGCGGCGTTGACTGTTCAGGCTCGATCTCAAATCTTGTGCAGAAAGGTCTGATTGAGGAAAAAGGCAGGCTTGATCTTCCCGGTAGACCTCTAGTTTACGGCACTACGGACAGATTCCTGCGCTGCTTTTCTATTTCAAGTCTTGACGATTTGCCTGATTTGCCACAATCTGATGAAGAAAATAAAGAAAATGGCCAAACAACCTTGTTTGATGAAGATAAAAATGATACAATGATAGATGAAATCAGCAGGGAAGAGGAAGAGGGCGAATAATGACAGCATTAATAGTAATTGCAGTAATAGTTATCATTATTGCCATGATACTTTCCGTTTCGGCTACTTTTACTGTTACTTATACTGACAAATGGAAAACAACTATCAGTGTTTTGTGGTTTGAAAAGGACATAGAGCTTACTAAGATACTTGATTTTATACTTTTCCCGCAAAACAAAGCAAATCAAATAAAAGCTCAAAAAAGCAGCGGCGATAAAAATAAAAAGAAGCCTGCTGAGCAGAAAAAGACAACGGAAACACCGAAAACTCAGCCAGCTGGTGAAGTTGTGCAGAAATCTATACCGGCACAGGAAAACAAAACCTCAGGAGCATCCGCTGCACATCAGGCAGAGAGTAAAACTCCTGCTCCACAGAAAGAACAAAAGCCCAATTATTTCAAAAATATCTGGGATAAAGACGGTATCGTGGGTATTATGGATTTCTTTTCAAATATGGTTGAATCGGCCTCAAGTGCCATTTCGGTTCTTATAAAGGGCTTTCATATTTACTCGCTTTATGTTAAAATAATTGTCGGAGGCTCAGATGCTGACGAGATTGCCCGTGCTTACGGCAGAGTGTGCAGATATTATTATCCGCTTAAAGGCGCCATTTTAGGCGGTATGAAAGTTGATAATTACGATGATTGGATAACTCCGGATTTTATTGCTCCGCGCAATGAGTACGGCTTCCAGTTTATAGGCTCAATAAGTGTAGGGCTTTTACTTAAAGTTGTCCTTTCAGCGGGCAAAACATTTCTTGTTAATTTAATTAAAAATAATAATAAATAATTTCTTTAAGGAGAAAATCATTATGAAGGAAACACCGGTAAACAAGATTATGGAAAACACGCTTGATAAAATGCGTGAAATGGTTGATGTTTCAACTATCATCGGCGACCCCATCAAAACCGGCGATACCACTTTGATTCCTGTATCAAAGGTATCCTACGGCTTCACAAGCGGCGGAACCGACCTGCCATCAAAGCAGAATAACGAGCTCTTCGGCGGAGGCGGCGGAGGCGGTATCACCATTACCCCCGTTGCGTTTATCGTTATTCAGAACGATAAGGTAAGAATGATGCAGATTAATAACTACACTTCTTCCGCAGACCGTGCTATCGCAATGATTCCCGAGCTTGTTGATCAGATTTCACAGCTTGTTAAAGCCAAGGATTCCGATAAGCCTGCAGATGAAGCTGCGCCGTCAGAAAAATAAATATATAATTTTAATCACCTGCATATAATTAGCAGGTGATTAATTTTGTTGCGCAGATTTTCGTTATTTTTTGCGTTTTTGTTTGCGTTTGTATCACTGCCGCATATAAATGTGCAAGCTGCGGATGTTTCTGCTGCAAGCGCAATAGTTATTGATGCGGACACAATGGAAGTGCTGTATGAGAAAAACGCTGATGAAAAACGCCCCATAGCCTCAACCACAAAGATAATGTCCGCTTTGATAGCTTGCGAAAGCGGCAAGCTTGATGATACCGTTAATGTTACTTGGGATATGGTGAATACCCACGGCTCCCTTCTTGGCTTGCGTGTTGATGACAAAATATCGCTCCGTGACCTTGTAGTGGGAATGATATTGCCGTCTGGTAATGACGCGGCAAACGCCACGGCAATCTATCTTTCAGGCAGTATTCAAGGTTTTGCAGCGGATATGAATAAAAAAGCTGCTCAGCTTGGTATGAACAGTTCTCTTTTTGTAACACCGTCCGGGCTTGATGAGGGAGACCACCATTCAACCGCAAGGGATATGGCGGTCCTTACCGCTCACGCACTTCAGAATGAAGAGTTTGCTGAGATATTTGCAATGTCTTCTGCTGATGTGAATATAAATGGTGAAAAACTGAAAGTTTATAACCATAACCGCCTCTTGCAGGAACTTGACTGCTGTGTCGGCGGGAAAACAGGTTATACTGATAAGGCGGGCAGATGCCTTGTTTCAGCCGCAAGTCAAAACGGAAATACCTTAGTTTGCGTAACGCTCAGTGCTCCCGATGACTGGAACGATCATAAAAAACTTTATGAAGAGTGTTTCGCAAAATATGAAAAAATGCCTGTAACAGGCAACCTTGAGGTACCCGCAGTCGGCGGAACAAAGAATACGATAAAATGTGCTTATTCAGGCGAAGTCAGCGTGCTGAATAAAAATCTTGTAACAGTTGAATTATACGCTTATCCGTTTGTATATTGTCCTGTCAGTGCAGGCGATAAGATCGGAAAAGCTGTCATAAAATATAAAGAAAAGGAAATCCTGAGCGTTGATATAACAGCACAGGAAAACGCGGAATATTATTATGCCGAAACAAAATGAAATCAGACTTCAGAAATATATGGCGGACTGCGGCGTAGCCTCCAGACGTAAGTGCGAACAGCTTATTGAAGAGGGTAAAGTCAAGGTCAACGGCCACGTTGCAGCAATCGGCAGCAAAGTAAATCCAAAAAAGGATTTGGTTACCGTGCGTGGCAAAAAGATAGGCAGAAAGGAAGAACTGCGGTATCTTATGCTAAATAAGCCGCGCGGTTATGTTACAACTGTGTCCGATGAGCTCGGCAGAAAGACCGTTATGAACTTAATTCAAGGAGTAAAAGAGCGTGTCTATCCTGTTGGCAGACTTGACAGGGATTCTGAAGGGCTTTTGCTGTTAACTAATGACGGAACCCTTGCAAACGCACTTATGCACCCTTCTTTCAATGTTACTAAAACATATCGTGTAACAATACGCTCTGCTGTAAGTGATGAGGTTTTGCAGTCACTTCGAGAGGGCGTTGAAATAGATTCGGGAAAGACAGCGCCGTGCGAAGTAATTCCGCTTGTAGAGGAAGATAATAGAACCGTACTCGAGTTCAAGATTCATGAGGGTAAAAACCGTGAAATAAGAAAAATGTGTGAGCATTTCGGACTTGAAGTAATTCGTCTTAAAAGAATTGAGACGGCAGGTGTTAAGCTTGGTATGCTCAAAACAGGAGATTTTCGCGACCTTAACGAAACAGAACTTAAGAGACTGTTTCATGCCTGCGGAATGACTTATCAGCAGAAATAATATCGTTATGCCCTGCGTTAGCAGGGCATTTTTGCGTTTGCGCTAATTACCTTTATTTTAAACTGAATTGTCAATAATATATACAGCTGTCTCTTATACACATCTCCGAGCCCAC
>URIN01000160.1 GCA_900547915.1 uncultured Clostridium sp.
TATTCGTCGGCAGCGTCAGATGTGTATAAGAGACAGGGGGTAAAATATGGTTAAATCAAAGGCGGGAAAAATGATAATAAAAATACTGATAAGTCTTGTTCTGATTATAGTTGTTTTAATTTGCGCCAGCACGGTGGCAACTGTGATAACCAGCAAAAAAAGTCTTAAGATTGCCGGTTCTTTTGACAAAGTTCAATATGAAGATCAACTTGTGCCTGAAACGGGTGAAGACGGCTATGCTGAGTTTATAACAGACAAACCGATGAAAATAATGCAGCTGACTGATGTTCATATAGGCGGCGGCTGGATTTCAGCTGAAAAGGACAGAAAGGCACTAAACTGTGTTGCCGCTATGATCAGCACTGAAAAGCCCGATCTTGTAATCGTTACCGGAGATGTAGTTTTTCCTACTCCCAACAATGCCGGCACTTTAAACAATAAAACTGGGGCTAAGATTTTTGCTGAGATGATGGAAAGCCTTGGTGTTTACTGGACTGTAGCTTTCGGAAATCATGATACTGAGGCATATGGTTATTATTCACGCGAAGATATAGGAGAATTTTACGCCGGTGAAGATCTTAAATATTGTATTTTTCAGCCGGGACCTGACAATGTTGACGGATGCGGAAACCAGATCATCAATATCAGAAATTCACAAGGTATAATCACGCAATCACTTTTCCTGTTTGATTCCCACTCCTATACAGACAGATTTGGAATAAAAGGCGAATATGATAATATTCACCAAAACCAGATTGATTGGTACAGCGCTTCAGTAAACGCACTTAACAAAGAAAACGAAGAAGCTCTTGAAAAGACTGATAAAAGCACTCTGCCCTATTCCGCCGAAACTTATAAAACCGTTAAATCCTTGGCGTTTTTCCATATTCCGCTTAAAGAATTTGATGACGCATGGAATATTTATAAAGAAACCGGCGCCAAAGATTCTAATAGTTATAAATATTATTACGGTATCAAAGACGAAAACGTATGCTGCGGAGCAGGCAGTGACAATTTGTTTGATACCATGCAGTCGCTTGGAAGCACTCAGGGTATATTCTGCGGTCATGACCATATAAATAATTATTCTATTGAATATAAAGGCATACGACTTACATACGGAATGAGCGTAGATTATCTTGCTTACAAAGATATTGACAAGCAGGGCGATTACAGAGGCTGCACTCTGATAACAGTAAATCCAGACGGTTCATTCGACTGCGAAGCACAGAATTATTACCAGGATAAATATCAGCCCAAATATGAAAAAGAAACAGTATCATTTGTACACTGAACTATGGCATTTTAATAATTTCGGCTCTCTTGATGTAAAATCAAAACTTTTGTCCACGGCATAAAAAACGTGTCATTTTCTTACTGAATAAAAGTAAAAATATAACAACACAAACTTTAACAATCGGAATTTTATGTTATTATATTAAGGTATAATTAAAAACGCGGAGAAAATTATGGACATTGAAGATAAATTTCCTGTATACAGCAAATGCAATTCGAATGAACGTGCCCTGATAGAGAGAGCCGTAAACACTCTTTACGGAAATATAATCAACAAACCTTCAGGCGATGAAATTTTTGTTTTTAAAAACCGTAAAGCCATATCACCTTCCCCCAGAACATATCAGGGTGTGTGGAACTGGGACAGCGCATTTCACACATTGGCAATGAGCTATTTTGATATAGAAATTGCTCACGATCAAATGAAAATACTTTTTGACTTTCAAAAACCTGACGGTCAAATTGCAGACGTTGTCTATACAAACGGGAAAACCGTTTTTCGGTTTACCAAGCCCCCTGTTCTTGCTTGGTCTATAATGAAAAGCGACTTAATTTATCCGGACTTATCATTTTTGGAATACGCATATCCGCACTTGAAATCAAATCTTTCGTGGTGGGAAACCAACAGATTTGACGGCACTCTGTTTAGCTATAAAGTTAGCAAAATGGAAAGCGGCTGGGACAATACGGTCAGATTTGATTTCCCACATCTAATTCAAAATTGCTATGCCGTTGACTGCAACTGCTTTATGGCTGATTTTTACCGGGCAATGGCATACATTGCAGACAAACTTAAAAAACCGGAAGAAGCTGCATTATATACTAAAAAAAGAGAGAAACTGATTTACAAAATAAACAGTATTCTCTTTTCCGAAAAAGACAAAAGCTACTGTGATTATAATTTTAAACTTAAACGCTTTACTCACCGTTTATCCCCTGCTTCTTTTTTGCCGCTTTTCTGTTTAGCGGCAGATAAAGAAAAAGCGCAGTGTATGATTGAAAAGGCAAAAGATCCAAATTATTTTTATCCGGGTATCCCAACAATAAGTTACAACAATAAGCGCTACAACTCATCAAAATACTGGCGCGGCCCGTGCTGGCTCAACACAGCTTATTTTACGATACAGGGAATACGAAATTACGGAGATTTTGCTCTTGCTGATGAAATTACAGAAAACGTTTTAAACTTTTGCAGTCAAAACAAAGATTCCATATATGAATACTATGATTCAAAATCAGGTAAAGGTCTTGGCGCAAAAGATTTCGGCTGGTCAAGCGCTTTTATACTTGAACTGATTAAAGAAAAATATAATGCAAATCAGCAGTTAAAATAAAAATTCAAAAACACAAATATTGTCAAGGTGTAATATGAAACTGAGATATAATAAACCAAGAATATTTCCTGCATGGGTAAAATTTAAAGGCACTGAACCAAAAGACAGATATTACTCTGTAACAAATGAAGGAATCGAATGCAATACAAGCAATATAAAACTGCCCTATTTCAATCATATAGAAATGTCCGGTTTTGAAATGTCTGCTATTATCAGTTATAAAATTGATGAAAGCAAGCAGCTTGAGCTAAACAGATTTTGCGTATTTCCTCAAATAAGAGTTATACCAAACGAAACCAGAGGCAGTCTTTCCTACCGTTTCAGGGGAGCTGATATCGAATACGGCTCAAAGGTATTGACGGATGAAATCAAATTCAACGGAATGCTAACTTTTTTACAGCACACAGGCGATTTTGAAATCATCCATACTATATGTCCTGCATACGATAAGAAAGCATTGATAGAAAAAATTGTTGTAAATAACTGTTCTTCTGTTCTGCAATATGTTAATATAATAAACAGACACCCAAACAAGCATATAAACAAAGTTTTTTTGAATGAAGATAATAATCAGGAATTATTCACATTTATCAGCTGCAACGGAAAAGTTATAAATAACGAAAAAGTTCCTGTTAATCCAAACAGCACAATAAACATCTACATATGCAGTTCTGCTGAAAGCCTTGACGAAAAACAAGTAATCAGCCAATACAACTTAAGAAAAGATTTTCTTACCAATATCAGTAACTGCATGAAAATAAAAACGCCTGATAAAGAAATAAATTTAATGACTGAATTTTGCAAAATCAGGGCTGCTGAAAGCATATTCGCAACAAAAAACGGGCTTATGCACGCCCCCGGAGGCGGTAATTATTACGGTGCGCTTTGGACAAATGATCAGTGTGAATACGCAAATCCTCTTTTTGCATATTTAGGTTATCCCATAGGAAAAAAGCAAAGTATAAACAGTTACAAACTTTTTTCAGAATATGCAGATAAATCAAAAGCTATCCCCACCAGTATTGTAGCGTGCGGAGACGGAATTTGGAACGGCGCCGGAGATCGTGGCGACAGTTCTATGTTTCTTTACGGATTATGCCGTTACCTTTTAAGCACAGGTGATAAGGACAAAGCTGCAGAATTTATGCCATCAATTACAGCCGCACAGGCGTATGTTGAAAGCAAAATAAACTCAGACGGAATTGTTGAAAGCGACAGCGATGAACTTGAAAACCGTTTTGAAAGCGGCAAGGCAAACCTTTCAACTTCATGTATTACATATGACGCGTTCATCTCTCTTCATTATATATATAAGGAATTAGGCGATAGCAGGAAAGCCGAAAATGCCCTTTTAACAGCAAAGAAAATAGAAAAAGGTATTGAAAGCTATTTTGGTGCAACCGTTGAAGGATACGAAACCTATAGATACTGCAAAGAAGAAAAGCGCCTGCGGTCATGGATATGTCTTCCTCTTGTTATGGGCATTGACAACAGAAAAGAGCAAACAGTTAATGCACTTCTAAGCAATAAGTTATTTACAGGGAAAGGTATGCTTACAAGAAGCGGTCAGAAAACATACTGGGACCGTTCTTTGCTATATTCAATGAGAGGAATATTTTATGCAGGTGAAACGGATAAGGCATACTCTATACTTCTTGAATATACATATGAAAGACTTCTGGGATTTCACGCTCCTTATCCGGTAGAGGCTTTTCCGGAGGGCAATGCAGCACAGCTATCTGCGGAAAGCGCCCTTTACCTAAGGATTTTTACAGAAGGGATACTGGGTTACAGACCAGTTGGGTTCAATTCTTTTGAAATATGCCCTTCTATTCCTGAAAGCTGGAATTTTTTCGAAATAAAGAACATGGAACTT
>URIN01000161.1 GCA_900547915.1 uncultured Clostridium sp.
TTTCGGGGCCAACAAAACCCGTGCATCCTCTGATGTTTCTTACAACATACCAGGTATCGTCCGTCATAACCATTTTAACAAGGACGTAGCCGGGGAAAATCTTTCTTTCCACTTCTTTTTTAGTGCCGTCGTCCTTTATCTCAACAACAGTTTCGGTAGGAACCGAAACCTCCTGAATAAGGTCATGGAGATTTCTGTTTTCAACAACGGTTTCTATGTTGCTTGCAACTTTATTCTCATAGCCTGAAAAAGTGTGGGCAACATACCATTTTGCTTCTTCCATTAAATAAGCCTCCGAAATTTAAATTCCGGCATTACTCAGCCGCCTGTGTTTCAGTTTCTGCTGCAGCAGTTGTATCTGTATCAACTGTCTCTGAAACTGAGGTTGTGGGCTCTGCAGCCTGCTTAATGCCCTTGAGGCCAAGTGCAAGGAGCGAATCCACTGCATAAATAGCAACGCCCATTACAGCAACAACAACGAGAACAATAAGAGAGTTTCTTAAAGTTTCCTTTGCCTTGGGCCAAACTACTTTTTTACGCTCTGCATCTACGCTTTTGAAAAATTTGCCGGCGGATTTAAACGGATTCTTCTTCTTTGACTTTTTCTTGTCTGCCTTAGCTGAAGATTTTTTTGCGCTGTCTGCCTTTTCGGTTTTGGCGACTTTCTTCTCTTCGGCATTTGAAGTCTTTTTATCTGCCATTTTAATCCTCCGTTACTTGGTTTCTCTGTGAAGCGTGTGCTTTTTACAGAACGGGCAGTACTTATTCATTTCAAGTCTGTCCGGTGTGTTCTTCTTGTTTTTCATTGTGTTGTAATTGCGTTGTTTGCATTCAGTGCAAGCTAAAGTAACTTTAACTCTCATTTGAACACCTCCGTTTTTCTTTCGATATATAATCTCCCTCTTTGCGGTAAGAACAAAACCGCACAATATAAAAAAGGGCAAAAAAATTAACCCCTTTTAGAGGTATTGATACTATATCACATCTTTAATCAACAGTCAAGTGTCTGCGCAAAAAAAAGTTTGCATTTGAAGTTAATTTAATATATTATATTTACAAACATATATAAACACATCGGAGCCGCTATGAACAAAAGGGTTATAATAATAGGCGCAGGTGCCAGCGGGCTTGCGTGCGCCATAAGGCTTAAACAGAATAACAGGGACACCGAAGTCTGCGTTTTAGAGCGTCTTGATACCCCGGGAAAAAAGATACTTGCAACGGGCAACGGACGATGCAATATTACAAATGCGAACGCGGAACACGGTACAGAGGTAAAGGAATTTTTCGGCGGCATTGGGCTTATGCTCAAGGAGCTTGACGAGGGCAGGATATATCCATACTCGCTTAAAGCGGAAACTGTTTTGAGCGTTCTGCTTGACGAGTGTGAAAAACTCGGTGTCAAAATAATGACAGGCTGCGCCGTAAAAGCAGTTTTGAAAAAGTCAAACGGTTTTACCGTCAAAACCGAAAGCGATGATTTTGAATGCGGCTTTGTTGTTTTCGCCGCCGGCGGGAAGGCACAGAGTGCACTTGGTTCAAACGGCAGCTGCTACTCAATACTAAAGTCTCTCGGTCACAGCATAACTCCGCTGTTTCCCGCCCTTGTTCAGCTTACATCATCCAGCAAATACCCGAGAGCGATAAAGGGCACAAGAACAAGGTGCGGTATAAAAATACTGATCAATGGTAAGGAATCCGCAAGTGAATACGGCGAAGTGCTTTTTACGGATTACGGACTTTCCGGAATTGCGGTTATGAATATTTCGGCAGCGGTATCTGGAGCATTTGCAAACGGCGGCAACCCTAAATGTCTTGCGGTGCTTGATTTAATACCCGAACTGACCGAAAGCGAAGTGAAGAGCCACATAGAGAAATTCGGAAGCCTAAAAGGAATTCTTGGCACAAAACTTTGCGGCATAATTGAGAAACAGGCAGGAAAAGGCAACGCTACGGCACAGGCAAAAACGGCAAAGAACTGGCAGCTCATAATAACGGGCACGAAGGGATTTGATTTTGCGCAGATAACCAGCGGAGGCATACCGATAAGTGAAACAAATAATTTTGAGTCTAAAAAAGTAAAACAGATATATATATGCGGCGAACTGCTTGACAGGCAGTTTCCCTGCGGAGGATTTAACCTTGATTTTGCTTGGCACAGCGGAATAGCCGCGGCTGACAGCATAACGAAAGAGTGCGGATATGATAAGAATTAACGAAATAAGGCTTGAACTTGACGACAGCGAGGATATACTCAACGTCAAAGTAGCAAAAATACTAAAAATAAATAAAAAATACATTACTAATCTTACGATCTACAAAAAAAGCGTTGACGCTCGAAAAAAAGATGACGTTCATTTTTCATACAGTGTTGACTGCGAAATATCGCTTGACGAAAACCAGATAGTTTCAAAATGCAAATCGAACAAGGTATCGATTGTAAAACCGTATCATTACGAAATGCCGGAGAACAAACGTGTTTCGGAATTCAGACCCGTAATAGTGGGGTTCGGCCCTGCCGGAATGCTTGCGGGACTTATACTTGCCGAAGCAGGACTGCGTCCGATAATTTTTGAGCGCGGAAAAGCGATTGAAGAAAGGCAGAAAGACGTTAACAAGTTCTGGCGTGAGAGAGTTCTCAATGAAGAATCAAACGTGCAATTCGGCGAAGGCGGTGCAGGCACATTTTCTGACGGAAAACTCACAACGGGAATAAAAAGCCCGTTTATAAGAAAAGTTCTGCTTGAACTTTATGAGGCAGGCGCCCCAGAAGAGATACTTTATTCCTCAAAGCCGCACATAGGCACAGACCGTCTTGCGGTTGTAGTAAAGAATATACGCAAAAAGATAGAGTCACTTGGCGGCGAGGTACGCCTTGAATGCAAAGTTGAAAAGCTTATAGTCTACAACAAATTTATTCAGGGAATAACATACTCTTGCCGCGGCGAGAAATTTGATATTGAAGCTGACAGCGTAATAATGGCGATAGGCCACAGCGCCAGAGACACGGTTGAGATGCTTTACGATCTTGGCATAGAGATCATGCAAAAGCCATTTTCAGTGGGCGCAAGAATCGAGCATCCACAGAGCCTTATAAACAAAGCGCAGTACGGTAAATTCGCAGGTCACCCCAAACTTGGCGCGGCGGACTACAAACTTGCCTGCCACGGTCTGCACGAAAGAGGAGCATACACATTCTGCATGTGTCCCGGAGGCACAGTGGTTGCAGCGGCAAGTGAAAAAGAAGGGGTTATCGTTAACGGTATGAGTTCCCTTGCGAGAGACGGTAAAAACGCCAACAGCGCACTGCTTGTGGGCATAGAGCCAAAAGATTTCCCAAGCGAACACCCGCTTGCCGGAATTTACTACCAGCGAGAGATAGAGCACAACGCGTTTTTGCTTGGCGGCGGTGATTACAAAGCGCCAGCACAGCTTGTTGGGGATTTTCTTACAGGCAGGGCAAGCACACAGCTTGGTGACGTCGAGCCGACCTGCCCCACCGGCGTTACACTTACGGATATAAGCAAATGTCTGCCGCAGAAAGTTACCGCAACCATGAAAAGCGCCATTGTTGAAATGGATAAGAAACTGAACGGATTTAATCTTTATGACGCCGTGCTGACCGCGCCTGAGACAAGAAGCTCCAGCAGTGTCAGAATACTGCGTGACGAGTTCTGCCAATGCAATGTACGCGGAGTTTATCCTTGCGGTGAGGGTGCGGGTTACGCAGGCGGAATAGTATCAGCTGCTGTGGACGGCATTAAATGCGCACACGCAGTGCTTGAGGATATACACTAACAGCGAGGAATGATATGTTTAAATATATTCTTTTTGACCTGGACGGCACGCTGACGGACGCCGCTCCGGGAATTACAAACTCAGTACGATACGCTTTGAAAAAATTCGGCATAGAGGAAACTGATGATAACAAGCTTAGAAAATTCTTAGGTCCTCCCCTGCTGCAATCATTCAAAGAGATTTACGGCTTTACAACTGAGCAGGCAGAAAAAGCTGTTGAATATTACAGGGAATATTTCACGCCAAAAGGAATATTTGAAAATGAAGTATATGACGGAATACCAGAGCTGCTAAAGCATCTGAAAGCACAGGGCAAAACACTTATCATAGCCACATCAAAACCCGAGCCGTTTGCGGTAAAAATTGCTGAACATTTTAATCTTGCCGACTATTTTGACATGATTGCAGGTTCAAACATGAACAACACACGATGCAAAAAGGCACAGGTAATCGAATACGCATTTGAAACGCTCGGAATAAATAACCGCGAACAAGCGATTATGATTGGAGACAGAGAACACGATATAGCAGGGGCAAAACAAGCAGGTATAAAATCATTAGGCGTACTTTATGGATACGCCTCTTTTGGTGAACTTGAAAACGCAGGCGCGGATTTCATTGCCAAAAAGCCAAGTGAAATTTTAGATCTGTCTCTTATACACATCTGACGCTGCCGACGAATAGCCTTGTGTA
>URIN01000162.1 GCA_900547915.1 uncultured Clostridium sp.
GAAATATGTCGATTTAATTGTTTTGTGAATAAAATTATAAAAAATCAAAAAATAAGTGAAAAATAGTTGCAAAAATTACCGCATAATGGTAAAATGTGAAAGAAATACACAAACGGAGGTAAACTCATGGAAAGAAAATTTAAAGTTTTGGTAGGAGAAACCGATGATTTCGGTAAAGAATGTGTGAAAGAACTTGCAAAAGCGGGTTTTGAGGCAAATGTGTGTGCAAAAGACGGAAATAAGATAATATCCGTGCTTGAAGCTCAGCATTATGATGCCGTACTTATGGATGCGTTTATGCCCAATGCCGATGCTATTGACGTGCTTGATTACATTGCGGAGAATGTCGGTGAAAAACCGCTTGTACTTATTCTATCATCGGTTGATAATCAGCGTTTCGAAGAACAGCTTATGAACGAGGGAGCAGATTATTATCTGCTCAGACCGGTAAGCGCTCAGTCTGTTAGCCGCAAGATAGAAAGGCTTTCAATGTGGAAAAGCTCTCAGGCAAGTAAAGAGCCTGTAACGGATTACGATATAGAGGTAGTAATTTCAGACATTATGCGTCAGATAGGCGTGCCTGCGCACATAAAAGGTTATCAGTATCTGCGTTCTGCAATAAAACTTTCAGTGTCGGATACGGAAATGCTTTCTTCTGTTACTAAACTTCTTTATCCAACTGTTGCAAAAATGTATAACACCACCCCGTCAAGAGTAGAAAGGGCAATCCGTCATGCCATTGAAGTTGCTTGGGACAGAGGCGATGTTGATGTGTTGTCATCTTATTTCGGATATACGATACAGAGCCAGAGAGGAAAGCCCACAAATTCCGAATTTATAGCGATGATTGCAGATAAACTTAGACTCACAATGAAATCAGCATCTTAAAGATTATATCCCCCTCACTTAGGGGGATTTTTAATTTTATAATACTTAACTTATGATAAAAAAGTTAAAAATACTTTGATATGCTTATCAGCTATTTCTTGACGGTAGATATGTTGTAAAAGGCTTTGATTTGTGTTAAAATCAAATTAAAAGGGGGCGCTGGTATGGAACTTAGAGTGCTCAGATATTTTTTGATGACTGCGCGTGAGGAAAACATTACAAAAGCTGCTGCGTTGCTGCATATAACACAGCCAACTCTGTCACGTCAGCTTATGCAGCTAGAGGACGAGCTGGGAGTAAAGCTGTTTAACAGGAGCAATCATAATATAAAACTTACAGAGGACGGAATGCTTTTGCGCCGCCGGGCGCAGGAACTTGTGTCTCTTGCAGATAAAACAAAAGAGGAGTTGTCAGGCGGCAGGGAAGAGCTGGCTGGTGAAATATCAATTGGATGCGGTGAAACACGTAATATGGATTTTCTGTCTGCTCAGATAGCTGCGTTCAGGCAAAAATATCCTCGAGTGCATTTCACGATATATACGGCAAATGCAGATGATATTAAAGAACGTATAGAAAAGGGATTGCTTGATATGGGGCTTCTTATGGAGCCTGTTGATATAAGTAAATATGAATTTGCACGAATGCCCGTGAGGGAGCGATGGGCAGTAATGGTAAAGGACGATTCGCCGCTTGCCGGCAAAGAGTTTGTTACGCCTTGCGATCTTGCCGATATTCCTCTTATATTTGTATACAGAGAGACTGTTAAACATGAACTTGCAGGCTGGTTTGGCAAATATTATGATAATATTGAAACAGCGGTTTCTTATAATCTCGTAAGAAACGCTGTAAGCATGGTGCAAAACGGAGTTGGAGCCGCTATATGCTATGTTCTTGACGATGAATATAAAGGTGTTAAAACTATACCTCTTTCACCTCCGCTTGAAGCAGGAGCGGTGCTCGCATGGAAAAAAGAGCAGCCTTCATCTGCTGCATGTTCAAAATTTATCAGCGAAGTAAAGAAATGTGTATCAGGTATATCTGATAATGCAATATAAGTATTTTACATAATAAATGAACAGGTTTAAAATAAGGGTGTACCGATAAAGCGGCAGACATATATTTGCAGCTAGATCGGTATGCCTTTTCTTTTTATAGTAAAGAAAAGCTGATTATGAGAGGAACTGCGGTATGACACTTTTTGAAGTCAGCGAAAAATACAATATTCCGCCAGAAATTATAAAGGATTATGAGTTGCGCTACCTTTGCGGAAATGTGAAAAACTCAGCAGGCACTCATGAGTACAGCAATGAGGATATTGAAAATCTCAGCATTATTATCACACTGCTTGATCTTGGCTTTTCTGCAGATGAAACGCAAAAATATATAAAGGCGAGACTCTGCGGTAAAAATGATAATTCTTTGCTCTGCATGCTTTGTGAAAAAAGAAAATCCATTTTGTGCGAGATTCACTCTATGGAGGAAAAACTTCAAAGGCTTGACTATTTAAAGTATAAACTTGCGGATTTATGCGGTAATAAGAGGTGAGTTGATTTGAAATATGCAAAACTCGGAAATTCTGATTTATCAGTATCAAGAATATGTTTGGGATGTATGGGTTTCGGTGATCCCAATAACGGTCAGCATTCGTGGACCGTGGGTAAAGAGAAGACCGAAGAAATAGTAAAACACGCTGTTGAACAGGGAATTAATTTCTTTGATACGGCGCTTGTATATCAAAACGGTACAAGCGAGCAATATCTGGGGCAGGCGCTGAAAAAATGTATATCCAGAGATAAAGCGATTATCGCAACCAAGTTTTTGCCTCGAACTCCTCAGGAAATAGATGAAAATGTTTCGGGGCAGGAGCATGTAAAGCGTATGTTAGATAAAAGCCTTATGAATTTGGGTACGGATTATGTAGATCTTTATATTTATCATATGTGGGATTACAATACTCCTATTTATGAGATAATGGAAGGGCTTAATAATGCTGTGAAAGAAGGCAAAGCGAGATATATAGGTATATCAAATTGCTATGCGTATCAGCTTGCCAAGGCAAATGCTCTTGCAGATAAAGAAAATTTTGAAAAGTTTGTTTCAGTCCAGGGGCATTATAATCTTATATTCCGTGAAGAAGAAAGGGAAATGGTAAAGCTCTGCAAAGAAGATAATATTGCTCTTACTCCTTACAGTGCACTTGCAGGCGGCAGACTTTCCAAACATAGGGGAGAGAGCTCAAAACGTCTGCGGGAAGACAGCTACGCACGTTTCAAATACGGAGAAACCGAAAGTGTGGATTCTGTAATAATAGGCAGAGTAGCTGATATAGCCGAAAAAAGAGGAGTGTCAATGACTGAAGTATCGCTTGCGTGGCTTCTTACAAAGGTAACTTCCCCTGTTGTCGGCGCAACGAAAGCGAATCATATTGACGGCGCCGTTAATTCAGTAAAACTAGAGCTTACTGACAGTGAAATATCATATCTTGAAGAGCTTTATGTGCCGCACAAATTGGTGGGTGTAATGGCTGAGAATATACCTGAGCAAAAATAAAAATACTAATTCGGAGGTATGAGTGTTATGAAAAGATTAAAAAGAGCTGCTGAAAACAGCTCAAAATGGTTTGACGGTGAAAATTTCACAAACGGTTATACTGACGTGGAATTCAATGAAATTGCAAACGGCTTTTTATGCGGTGATGTGTTTGAACACGGTGTTCTGACCGATATTCAGAAGTCACTTGTTATCCTTGCCGCGCTTACTGCAACAGGAACATATGGGGTTACTCAAAAATATGCTCTTGCGGCGCTCAGGGCAGGAGCTTCGGCAAATGAAATAAGGGAAACGTTTATCCAGTGCGCACCATATGTGGGACTTGAAAAAGTTAACCTTTCGCTTAAAGAAGCGTATGCGGCATTTGATAAAGCAGGTGTATCAGATACGGTAACAGAGCAGGGAACTGTTGATGATGATACAAGGTTTGAAAAAGGTCTTGCCGTGCAGCAGGAGATATTCGGCACTGATAATATCAATAATATGCGTGGGTCTGCTCCGCAGGATTTAAAGCATATTCAGGATTATCTTTCTGCTTACTGTTTTGGTGATTTTTATACTAGAAAAACACTTGATTTAAAGATGCGTGAGCTCATTACATTCTGTGCTATATGCTCGCTCGGCGGGTGTGAACCTCAGGCAAAGGCGCATGCCGCCGCAAATATAAGTGTAGGAAATACGCGTGAAATTCTGATAGACGCAATAACACAGTGTCTTCCGTTTATAGGTTTCCCGCGTACGCTGAATGCAATATCGTGTATTGATGCCGTAACGGTCAATAATTAATAAACTATAATAAAAATAACCCCCTTTTGCAAATCGCAAAAGGGGGTTTGTTATTTGAGTTCATAAACTTTGGATAAGTGCGAAATTATTTCTTTGCGTTGAAGCTGTCTCTGAGCTGAACGGTGCGGTTGAAAATAAGATTTTCAGCCGTGCTGTTTTTGTCAACGCAGAAATATCCGTTTCTCATAAACTGGAACCTGTCACCGGGCTGTGCGTTTGCAAGGCTCTTTTCACAGTATGCGGTTACTGTCTCTT
>URIN01000163.1 GCA_900547915.1 uncultured Clostridium sp.
GATAGGAGTCCGTCTCGTGGGCTCGGAGATGTGTATAAGAGACAGTATAAATACTGCTCCATATTGCCCTCAACATATGTGCCGTAAAAAGGAACTCCAACCATTATCTGCTCTTTTGAAAAGCCCTGACTTTCAATATAATCAGCCGCCTGAACACAACTGCTGAAAAACGAAGAGTGCTGTCCGTCCTGATCAAGAATGTCATAACCCATAACATTAACATAATCAATACACTTTATAGTTTCTGGAGTATATTTAAGCGCCCATGTGGCGACTGCAAGTGAAAGCGTAGAATCGTCTTTATTCCACATTTCAGAATCCATTCTTAATTTAAGTTCCTGAAGAAAAGAGTTATACGCGTCAAACTCTTCCTGTGACATAGGGAATTCCCAGTCAAGGTCAATACCGTCAATCTGATATTTGTTGGCAAACTCTATCATATTTGAAATAAGTTCGTCTCTGTTTTCTGTAATTGAGCGCATAACTTTTTCATTTCCACCCTCACCAGTAGGATTAAGAATAGTAACAACAAGATTTACATCCAACGGGTCAAGAACAGCATGAAGATTTTTCATCATTCTTGCATAATATTTTTCTTCATCATACTGAAATCCGTCCCATCCAAGCGCCGTAACTTTACCATTCTCATCCCAGCTGACGTTGCCGATTTGAATATAATCTGTTACAGTATCAAAATAATCCGCGTTAATCATTTTCTGGATTTCAGCGTCCTTTTGACTTTCAGGAACTGACGCATCGTCAATCACCGAATATATTTCAGTACCTATTGTACTGTAAGCTGTTACCCTGAAATCGGTGTTTTTCTCTGCGTCCTCGTTATATATCTCAAATTCTCGAATCTTAGGAACAGCGTCACTTTTTATAACGGTAAGCTTAACATATCTTGCTTCAACTTCTTCAAAACTGCAAAGTCGATGAAATTCAATTTTGTCATTCCTATAAAAATCCTTATAGTTTTTTCCGTCATTTGAAGCGGAAAGAACAAATTCCTGTACATTAAGACCTTTTTCTTTAAGAATTACACTATTAAATTCAACCGTTTTTCCTAAATCCAAAACAATCTCTGCGCCGTTTCTTTTAGAAAAACGGTATACAGTATTATCATTTGAGTCGTTAATTTTGGTTTCATCAGCTCTAAGGGCAAGATTTTCGCTTTTCATATAATCATCGTTAGATGCGTACTTACTGCTAGTTCCTGTTACCTCAGAAGCGGTGAAAAACACAATTAGCAATACGGCAAAAACGCAAACAAACGATAAGGTAAACTTTTTCATATTATTACCTCCAGAGTTTTAACCTCAAACGGACCGAAATTTAATGAATCAATATCAGACAGAACAGGGTTTTTAAACAGCATATCAGTTTCATAAACCTGCTTATATTTATGATTAATTTTTAACTTTGCCTTAGTTTGCACTCCCGCTGTTTCATAAACTCTGATTCCGATGGTGCCGTTTTCGGTAACAGTAATCGTTTCAACAATAACATTCTCTGCTGAGCAATGGGCAAATGTGTTGATATCTATGCAACCTTCGAATATCCTTATTGGATTATTTAGAGCGTAGCCTATTTTTACCAATTCACTCTCCATAGGCTTTCTACTGTGAGGATAAATCGCATATGTAAAACTGTGCTCACCTCTGTCCGCCTGCGGGTCAGGATAAACAGGACTTCTCAAACAGTTAAGGCTTATCAGTCCGTCTTTTACTCTGTGACCGTATTTACAATCATTAAGAATTGCAACTCCGTACTCGCCGTCATATACATCTACCCACTTATGAGCAGGTATCTCAAACTGAGCATAATCAATTTTACTAACCGTTTTTGTGCTTCTTTCTATATTTCCAAATTGAATATCACATAAAACCTTGTCGCTGAAATATTTGGGATAAGCATCTATTCTGAGCATTTTATGCTTTTCGTGCCAATCTGCATAGTTTTCAACTTTTACATAGGCGCTGTCCTCAGTCAATATGATTTTCTGCTTTAATTTAGACTTGTTAAACGAATAATTGTTTTCTCTTACAACCGTATTTCCGTCAATATATTCTCGGCTTTCTTCAAGCTTCATCTCATACGGTTTTCTTTTGGTATAGTTAATATCAATATCCCACGCATTGTAAGGATGCACATATCTGTCTTTATAAATTCTGACTTTATTAAATGCACAAGCCACACTGTTTACTCCTGTGCTTTTATCAATAAGTTCAACAATCTCACCATTACGCCCGAAAATGACTTTCAAAAATCTATTTTCAATAATATTTATTGAATAATTCAGATTCAAAGGCTTCTGCGCTTGTTGAAGCTCTGCCGATGAATACGGTTCGGCAAGGTATTTATACCAAATTCCGCTGTGCTTTACATATCCGCTTTGAACAAAATCAGTAGCATTAACCGCAAACAGCTGAGATGAGCCTTTGTTAAGATAATTTAAAGCTTCATCTATAATAAGATTAAGCTTATTCTTCAATACTTCGTATCTTTCAGTACATTCTTTATATACTCTGTTTATTGACGAACCTGGAAGTATATCGTGGAACTGATAAAGCAAAACTTCCTGCCAAATATTATCAAAAGTCTTGTGAGGAAATTCCTTGCCCTCCAAATAAGCTAAAGTGCTTATCCATTCGGCAAAATGAAGTAATGCTTCGCACTGTCTGTTGTTTTTCTTTGTTTTACCCTGCGTGGTATATGTTCCCTGATGTTTCTCAAGATACAGTTCGCCAGAATACCTAGGATAAATAGATATATTTTTTCTTAACTCTTTAAAAAACACCGCAGAAGGTGCTGTTTTGACTTTGGGAATATATCTAAGTTTTTTGCAGCGTTCAACCATATTTACATGATATTCTCCGGGACCGGCTCCCCCATCGCCTATGCCGAACGGCATAAGTGAAATATCTGAAATTTCTCTTTCTTTATACTGTTTAAATATTTTTTCAAATGCATAAGGTGTAGCATTTGAATTATAGTCGCCTTCCGGCGGCATATGCACAAGTACTTCACTGCCGTCAATACCGCTCCATACAAAGGTGTGGTAAGGAAAAGAATTTATATTATTCCAACTAAGTTTTATTGTCATAAAACTGTCCATACCACACTTTTTAATAATCTGAGGAAGTGCGGCAGTATAACCGAAAACATCAGGAAGCCATAGAGTTGAAACATCTGCACTAAACTCTTGTTGAAAAAACTTTTTTCCATAAAAGCATTGCCTTATAAGACTTTCTCCGCACGGCAGATTTGTATCGGGTTCAACCCACATTCCACCCTGTGGCTCAATTCTGCCTTCATTTACTGCCTTTATTATTTCCTTAAACAATTCTGGCTCATTTTCTTTAATCCACTGATATTGCTGTGGCTGACTTCCGTTAAAAACATACTCAGGGTAAAGCTCGCTTTCATAGAGTGCATTTGAAAAAGTACGTACTGCTTTGCGCTTTGTTTCTCTAACCGGCCATAACCACGCCATATCAAGATGACCGTGGCCAATTGCATACACAGTAAAATTTTCCTTATATCTGCCGTCAAAAAGCGGAGACAACGCATTTCGGGCATTTTTAATGCAGGCATCAGAATAGTTTTGAAGACAAGAAATTGACGCATTTATGTATTTATGTATTTCCTTGGTTTTATCAGAGCCGTTAACAGCAGATAACAATTGGTAACAAGCCAAAACATCATAATACAAATCAAGTATATCTTTTCTAAAAAGGCACACATCAGCTCTTATAAAATGAGACTTTCCGCTGCTTTTTCCGCCAATACCGTTATTTCCGCAATCGACATAAAATTCAATTTCACCGTTTGCAAAATCTCCTATTCTGTTAAGGGGTACCAAATGTTTACCTTTAACAGTCTGAAAATTATCCACCATTCCAAGAACATTTGTAATGCCCTGAACAGCTCCGTTTCTTCCGTACACGCAACCTTCTCCGCCAACATCAATCAACGCAACCGCATCTGATACAAGATTTTTGTCAATTACACCATTAAAACGAAACCAAGCGCAGTCAAAGAAGCCGCCCCAGCTGTCTCTTGGGTTGATTTTGCTGAAACTAAGCGAAAAGATTTCCGAATAAGGAACAGGTTCATGAGATTTATAAACATACGCATCCAGAGAGGTTATAGGTTGATAAATCTTTTTCCTGAGTTTATTGAGAAAAAGTGAGTATTTTATATTTCTGTTATGCTGTAAAAATGTTAGTAAATTACCGTCCATAATACCACCGTTCACGTGCACGTTTTTGTCAATAAAAAATGCAGCCAATTAAATTTATTTTTGATAATATTTCTTCCTATGTCACTAATCCATATTTATTAGTTCTTTTAAGCATACTTGTTATATTTACCCCAGTTAAACCGTAAGTGAGAATAAAAAGTTTAATGAATATTAGCTGTCTCTTATACACATCTCCGAGCCCACGAGACGGACTCCTATCTCG
>URIN01000164.1 GCA_900547915.1 uncultured Clostridium sp.
CGAGATAGGAGTCCGTCTCGTGGGCTCGGAGATGTGTATAAGAGACAGTTTTGAAAGTGAGAGAATTATAAATGATTTTAACAAAGGATATAGGAATCGACTTAGGTACTGAAAACACTCTTATCTGTGACAGAAAAGGCAGAATTATAATAAGGGAACCATCCGTTGTTGCGGTTGACGTTAAATCCCGCCGTGTTCTTGCAACGGGCAACGAGGCAAAAGCCATGATAGGACGCACACCCGGCTCAATCATTGCGGTAAAGCCTCTTAAAGACGGCGTTATTGCTGACTTTGATATGACAGCAGATATGCTGCATAATTTTATTTACCGTTCATCAAAAACATCCATGTTTACAAAAACAAGAGTTATCATCACCGTTCCCAGCGGTGTTACCGAAGTTGAAAGGCGAGCTGTTGAGGACGCGGCAAGAGCTGCAGGCGCTCAGGAAGTTGAACTTATTGAGGAGCCTATGGCAGCCGCTCTCGGCGCAGGTCTGCCCGTTTTTGAGGCTTCAGGTTCAATGGTCGTTGACATCGGCGGCGGCACCTGCGATGTTGCCGTTATGTCTCTTGGCGGAATTGCCGCAAGAAAAAGCGTTAAAATAGCGGGAAATGCACTTAATGAAGCAATAATCAACCATATGAAGAGAGCTCACAATTTGCTTATAGGCGATGTTACTGCTGAAGATATAAAAATAAAAATAGGCTCTGTTTCCGAATATGACGGTGAGGGTGCTATGGAAGTGCGCGGCCGAAATCTTACTGACGGTCTGCCCAATTCCATAGAGATCACCAGCGAAGAAATAAGAAACGTTCTTTGTGAGCCTGTTAGCGAAATCGTAGACGCTATCAGAGAAACACTTGAAGTTACATTGCCCGAACTTGCTGCCGATATTCTTGACAGAGGTATCTACCTCACCGGCGGCACAGCACTTTTGAGAGGGCTGCCCGAACTTATTGCAAAAGAAACAAAGATCCAGGTTCATCTGCCTGAAAATCCGATGGATGTTGTGGCAATCGGAACATCAGTCAAACTGAGAAGGGCGAGATAAAAATGAAACAGCTTTTTAAGAGTAGACGCTTCAAGGTCATTGCGGGCGTTATTGCATTGCTGCTTGTGGGTGCGCTGATATGCGCGGCAAACGGCAGAGGCGAAACAGCTCAATCCGGAATAGTGGGCACTGTTTTTGCGCCTGCAAACTGGGTTGCCTCTAAAATATCCGATGGCATTACATATGTTTTCGGAGAGGCAACTGGCAATGCGGAATACCTTGAACGCATCGATGAACTTGAAAAACAGGTAGGCTCACTTCAGGACCAGCTTGCCGATTATGAAAATTTAAAAAAGCAAAACGAGCTTTATAAGGACGCGCTTGAGCTTAAAGAAGAAAATCCTGACTACACATTTGTTGAGGCAAAGGCAACAAGCAGAGATGCGGCTGATATTTTCGGCTCATACACTATAAACAGGGGCACGGCAAGCGGCATAAAAGACGGTGATGCCGTTCTTTACGGCAATTACATCGTTGGAATAATTGACAAAGCCTACCCCACCTACAGCGTTGTAAAAACTATTCTTGACCCCGACTTTTCTGTTTCCGCATATGAAATAGTTTCCGGAGAGATCTCATACGTTACAGGCAGAGCGGAACTGGCTTCCGAAGGAAAATGCATAATGGCAAACCTTGACTCTTCGACCGCTGTAACTTACGGTTCAATCATTGCAACAGCAGGCATAAGCGGAAAGATTCCCGAGGGACTTATCATAGGTACAGTTGAAGAGATACAGGAAGACACTTCTTCCGTTGCGTCATACGCTGTTATCAAACCCGGCGTTGACGTAAACAACATTTCTGAATGTCTTGTACTTACAGGGTATGAAAGCGAGGCGCACTAATGGACCTTTCCTACAAACAGCGCACGCTTAAAGTTGTTGTATATCTTATTCTGACTGCCCTTGCGGCACTTATACAGAACACTGCAGGGCTTACGATAGAGATAGGCGGGGCAAGATGTTTTCTTTTACTGCCCGTTTGTATGATTCTAGGTTCCGGAGAAGACGAGAGATTTGCTGCGGTTATCGCTCTTGTGGGCGGTATGCTGTGGGATCTCAGTTCAGCCGTTCATCTTGGGTTCAACGCCATTTACATGTGCATTATGTGCTTTTTCGGAGCGGCTCTTATAACATATATTCTTAGAAACACATTTATAACCAACTTTATTTTCAGTGTGGTTTTCATTCTTATTTACTGTATACTTTATTGGCTGTTCTTTATAATTATAAAAGATGTGCGCGGAGCTGAACTCAGTCTGTTCACCTTCTATCTTCCGAGCGCGCTTTATACTATCGTTATAACTCCATTTATCTATCTGATACTTAGACCGATAAAGAACAGACTGAACAAACCCATAAGCGTATTAAACTAAAAGAGGTATCAAACTTTGAGAAGCAGACATTTCAGCGGCAGAAGCCTTATAGCTATAATACTTGTTATTGCGCTGGTGTGCACATTCGGCTACTCGCTATACGATATTCAGATTGTAAACGGTGAATACTACCGCGCGCAAAACAGCACGGTCAAAACCTACACTGTTTCAATCGAGGCGGCCAGAGGAGAAATAGTTGACAGAAACGGTAACCCGCTTGTTACAAACAGACAGGGCAACTCAATTATTCTGGACGCGGCATATTTTCCGTCCCGCAGTGACAATGACGCAAGAAACGCCGTAATAATCAACCTTATAGCTCTTTTTGAGAAAAACGGCGAAGAATACGTTAATAATCTTCCGCTCAGAATTGGTTCAAACGGAATTGAGTTTACTGAAGACGAAAATGCGGTTGCAACTATGAAAAGCAAGGATATGTTCAACCTGCAGAATTATGCCACGGCTCAGAACTGTTTTGACGCCATGGTTGAGGAATACGGTCTTCAGGGGTATGACACCGAGACTGCGCTTAAAGTAGGCGCAATAAGATATGAGCTTACAAGGCTTATGTTCTCAATAGAAAATCCGGTTACCATAGCAGACGATGTTAGCGACGAAACTGTTGCCACCATAAAAGAAGATAAACAGGACTATATGGGTGCTGATGTATTACCCGTTGCTTACAGAGAATACGCTGATTCAACCCTTGCCCCTCACATTTTAGGCACCGTCAGAAAAATAAATGCTGAAGAATACGCCGAACTAAAAGATGAGGGATACGGAATTGATGACAACATAGGTGAAAGCGGTATCGAAGCGGCAATGGAAAGTGAGCTTCGCGGCACTCCGGGCGAACTTACGATAACAATCGATTCAGACGGAAATGTTAAAGAAGAAATAACCAAAGAGCCAATTCAAGGCAACACCGTTGTGTTAACTATCGACCGCGACTTACAGAGACTTGCCCAGCAGAAACTGCAAGAGACTTGTGATGAGGTCAGCCTGTCAGATGGTGCGGGCGCCGTTGTTGTTGAAGATGTAAACACAGGCGCAATTCTTGCCGCCGCATCATATCCCACATATGATTTGCAAGACTACTATGATAATTACTCATCGCTTGCCTCTAATTCAAGGCAGCCGATGTTCAGCCGATTTGCACTCGGTACATACGCGCCGGGTTCAACATTTAAACCTGCCATGGCTTGCGCAGCGCTTGAAGAGGGCGTAATCAACGAAAACACAACTTTCACCTGCCGCGGCACGTGGCAATATTACGATATTACATTCCGTTGCCTTAACAGTAGGGCTCACGGAAGTGAGAATGTGCGTGAAGCGCTTAGAGACTCCTGCAACATATTCTTCTACAACTGCGCCGACAAGCTGGGCATCTCAAAAATGAATGAATACGCGTCCATGTTCGGCCTGGGCGAAAAGACAGGTGTTGAAATAAGTGAGGCAGCAGGTGTTCTTGCAGGCCCTGCAAGTGCAGAGAGATACAACAAGGTTTGGCAAATGGGTGATACCATTCAAAGTGGTATCGGTCAGTCAGACAACCTCTTCACTCCGCTTCAGCTTGCAAACTACTGCGCTACTGTTGCCAACAGCGGCACAAGATACGATATGCACTTTGTAAAAGCCGTTATAAACACTTCTAGCGGCTCTATAGAGGAAACCGGCGCTACTGTTGCTGAAGAACTTCCGATTTCAGACGGTACTTTCAAAATAGTGCACGAAGGTATGAGAATGGTTGCCGAACAGAACACACTGAAAAACATATTCAAAAATTCTGGTGTTGACGTTGCCTGCAAAACAGGTACATCACAGGTTATCAGAAACGGAGAAAAGACAAACAACGGTTTCCTTATCACCTTTGCACCGTATGACAAACCCGAAATCTCAATAGCATCAGAAATAGATTTAGCCGGTTCAGGTACTGTCTCTTATACACATCTCCGAGCCCACGAGACGGACTCCTAT
>URIN01000165.1 GCA_900547915.1 uncultured Clostridium sp.
GCTCAATATTAACTCCTTGCCTTTCTCCCACAAAAATCATTTCAGCACGCAGGTGGGTATGCGCACCGAGTTCAATCTTTTTCCCCCAGTCTTTCCCACACAAAAAACGAAAGAGCGAGTCTATCCGTTTCATACCACCTGTAATCAAGTGAATCAAGATAATCAAAGGTAATGCCGCCGCCGAGAAATTCGGGCAGAAAAAACGCCGGATAATAGTTTTTAATAAGGTTGGAAAGCCCCGCCAAAGATTCTTTATTAACAGGGGATATTGTAACAGTCTCCCCATTATACATGTATGAGGGATTATAGCCCGGCGTGTTTTTCTCAGCGTTGCTGTATTCATCATAATTAATTGTGTAGAAGCCCTGAGAAAGACGGGAATTTATTTTTTCCTTTGTTTCCTGCGGCGTTTCACCGCCGTCTATGTTAAGCAGGTCGCAGTACATCTGAAGTCCTTTTTCGCTCATTGTATCGGTGAACACCTCGGAAAGTGCCTGTTCCGCCGCACTCTGCACAAGTGATAACGCCGCGCAATAGGCGCTCACTTCAGCGTGCTTGACACTGCCTTTTTCTCCGTCAAGTCCAACGGTCTGCATCAGCACCGTAAATCTGTCATAAACCGTGTTATTCATATATCTCCACCTGCACATCATTAAGATACAAATAGTCGCCTGAACCGCACGGAATAACGCCCTCGTAAGACGGCTGCGCTGATATCTCCGCAAACTGTACGTTTTCTATGCCCAGAACAGCGGTCGTTACAGATGATAAATTTATTGATGTTCCTATCTTCTGCCCCGAGCAGGCTTCCCTTATGGCGTTTTTGACATCTTCAATAAGCTTTTCCCCGTCAGCACCGCGGGCGGCTTTCACCGCGGCAAAAACTGAAAATTCACTTTTGACAGCGAGTGTAAGTTCGTAATCCACGTTACAAATGTCAAGAACGCCGAGTTTATCTTTTATTTCCTCTTTCATATCCGAATACAAAGGTTCATCGCTTGCCGTTCTGAGCCATACATTCAAAACACTTTTTTCAGAATCGTAGCATATACTGCAATCCTTGATTTCATCTATCGAAAGTATCTGCTCTTCCATTGATTTGGCGTTAACGCCGTTGCTCAGCGCAGAGCCGTAAGAATCAATGATTCTCTGTCTCAGGCTTTCGTCCGTTTCAGGATCCGAACCGCCTGAAAACGCCTTTTGGTTAGTAACCGAAAACACATATTCGGGCGGATTCACCATAACCGTAACACTGTTTTCGGGTGCGTTAAAAGCCTCTCCCGTAGAAAGCGCAGTTGCCTCAATAGAGACGCCTGTATCACCGGCTAAGATATAAGCTGTTATGTTTGTTGAAAACTGAATAAGAGGATTGTCCTTTACTGAACAGATAGTGCCTTTCGGTATCTCCACATCTTCATCAAGTGCCTCTGCAAGAAAAAACGCAAGTTTTCCCTTTGCAAGCGATGCCGTTTTTCGGGTTATTCCGCGCATTTGGGCGTGCCTGTCAAGATACTCGCCCGTAGCTGTCTGCACAAAAGCCTGTTTTAGCGCGTAATCCGATGCGGTATAAGCGGCGTATATCTCGCTCGCCACCGCTTTAAATCTGAGTTCCACTTCGGAATATTCTTTTGCGTATTCTCCGCACTCGTTATAAAACTGCGTTTCCATTTCATTCAATATCTCATCATAAGTTATGCTCAAAATGAAACGCTCACCTGCCTTTCCGCGCCGTTGAGCAAAAGGTTAAAATCAAAACCGTTTTCTGTTTTTCTGACGTTTACGGGATAAATCCCATTCTCTTTATAAAACGCGCGGCAAGCGGCGCTTAAAGCGTAAAGTGCCATTGGCTCATCTGTAAATTCGCAGGCATCGCTGCCGTAATCACAATCAGGATAAAATTCACCCCTGTGAGTTTTTATCTTTCTTGCCGCGTTTTCAAGCAGCAAGGCTTCATATTCGCTTTCGCTGTTGAAAAATACCGTTTTGCTCACCTCTCTTCAATATTTCCGTCCCTGTCAATAACAAGGGAATTAATAACTACACTGCCGTCATTTCTGAGTAAAATGGTTGCTCCTCCGAGCGAACTTATCTCCACCTCACCCTGTTCAAGCTTGCCTGCGTTCATCTTTGTGCCTGCAACTGCCGAACCTGACGAGCCGTTTACAATAAGCACCTCTTCACCAACGGGAATACGAGCCGAATAGCCGTAAGGTGAAAAGCACTGCGCACTTCTTGACGGCATAGAAGAATTAGCCTCTGTAACGTCATCTTTATTAAGGGTTATAACACCTGTTTCGGCGGCGTTTTGCTCTTTGCTTTTAAAATTCCTGCTCAGCCACATAATTCACCAGCTCCCCGTCAATTTCTTTTCTTAAAGTTAGTGTGGTTTTTGTGCCCTTTGAATTTTTGGCGCGTATAATCGAACTTAAAATAAACTCTCCGCTTATTCCGAGTCGTTCAAAATCAGCATACACTCTGTCCGCAAGGGAAAAATTGCAGTCGCCGGCAAGCGTTACCGTAACCGTGAAATAGTTTTCGAGCGACTCAGTGATCTGCCTGTGCGCCTCCGCCTCTCTCTGCCATACAGGCAGTGACGAAAGGTTGATAAGTTTTTTGGAAACAATTGCGTTTTTATCCGCAAAGCGGCTTTCTAGTCGGTAAACATATTTCTCCGCCGAATTGATTTTATAGTCTATTCTGCCGATTACACTGCTTTTATCAACTGTGGCACACACAGCAGTAATATTTGAGTTTTCAAGTCTTTTCACATTATCTGAAGTTTCAAAAACACGCATTTCGTTGTCAGGCGTGACAAATATTCTTTTGCCGCAGGCAAACTGCATAAACTTGTCTATCGCACCAAAACAGCTCTGCCCTTTGCTGACGATATATTCAGAATTGGTTACAACTTCCGGCAGACCGAATGTGAAACCAAAAGACTTTGCGTGGTGATACCAAAGCTGTCTTGATGACGGGCAGCTGTACTGCCCCGGATACGCTTCATTATCAACAAGCAGAGACGCGCTTGAACGGGCATATATAAATGCCGTATAGCCATCGGCGTCATAGCTGAGCTGAAGTTTATCCGCAAAACCGTAAAATATCTTTATGCCGTTCTCATAAACGCAGACAGTTCTTATATCACTTAGCGCTTTTTCGGAATAAAGGTAAAGCCGCAAACCATCGCAGGCGGCGGCAATTTCACTTGAAAGTTCGTATGAAACAACCTCAAAATTCGTTACGGCATTACCTGATGAAGTATAAAGTTCAAATCTCATCTGATTCTCACCCGCTGACCTTCCTGCAAATCAAAAGGTGTTTTAAAACCGTTAAGTTCAATTATATCCTCAAGTTTTACTGAATTTGCGTAAGCAATATCAAAGCAGTTTTCACCGCTTTTCGCAAACACGAAACGGCGCTGCATTTTGTAGCAGCCTCCGCCGCTCTCCTCTGTAAAGCAAAGTTTGTATTCCACAGAATTTTCCGCGGCGTTCTGCTTCAAATAAATCGAAGTAAAATAAGCGCTGAAAAACCGGCCGTCAGGCAGAATGAGAGGTCCTGCACCACCATCGTCATAAAGTGCTGACAGCTTTGCCGCGGTTTCCGCACTGCCGGCGCCGTAAAATCTGCCGCTCACCGTTATGCACGCCGCTTTTTGAGCTATTTCCTCAACGGCGCTCCCTGCTGACGGCAGGGAGCGCTCACTGATGTCCTTTGATTTTTCAACGCTGATTTCGGCGGGATTCTGCTCAAATTCAAAATCCTTGTATTTAAGCCTTATCATCATCTCTTATTCACCGCCGACTGAAGAATCGTACCTTTTTGAATCAAGCCTTAAATATTCGGAAAGCTCATAAATATCATTGTATTCATTCATAAAATCACCGTATCAGTCTTAATCAAATTTAATCTCATCGGAAAAGGTCACCGTAAGTCGCATAACGAAACATTCGGTTTCATCATCCACCGTAATTGCGCCTGCGCCTATTGAAACGGGAACATCACTGCATAGGCACTGAAATATTTTGCCTGCCGTCTGCTGAAAATCAAAGTTGCGCAAACAAAACGGAGCATAAATATCGGCAAAAGCAGTAACCTGCCCCGCCTGCACATTCTCTCCGAGGGCGGCTGTCTGCGCACTTGCCTTCGAAATTCCGCACACAACAGCGGGCATTTTCGGAACGGTGGGCTTCTGACGCGGCTCAAATGCCGATATAAGCTTAAAGCCCTCAAAATATTCGTTTTGACTCAGCTTATCGATTATCTGAGACGTAATTTTGCTGAATTCAATCATCTTCGCCCGACCAAACCTTTCTAAGGACACCCCAGTAAAATAGCTTTTCGCCGCCTGCCGAGACCTCTTCCT
>URIN01000166.1 GCA_900547915.1 uncultured Clostridium sp.
ATATAATATTGTTCGCTAATGTGCAAATTGTATAAGCCTGCGCTATGCCGCGCAGAGTATATAAGGATTAAGACCAGTTTAGTCTGTGAAAGGTAGTGAATTTAATGAAAAGAACATTTCAGCCTAAGAAGAGGCACGCAAAGATGGAGCACGGCTTCAGAAAAAGAATGTCCACAAGAAACGGCAGAAAGGTGCTTGCCCGTCGCCGCTCTAAGGGCAGAAAACAGCTTACTTACTGATTAAGCATTAACCGCCGTAAGGCAAAAGGCTGTTTTTAAGGGAATGGTGTTGTGAAAATCATAGCCTTGAATCAAAACAAGGATTTCCGCCGCCTCTATTACAGGGGTAAGAGCTCTGCGGGCAAAAATCTTGTAACTTATGTTATGAGGAGCCGTCAGCGCCAAACAAGAGTGGGAATCACAAGCAGCAAAAAAATAGGAAAAGCTTATCAGCGCAACAGAGCCCGCCGTGTTATAAGGGCGGCTTATGCAGAGCTTGCTCCACGTCTTAACGGGAGTTATGATATCGTGTTCGTTGCCCGTTCTGCCACTTGCAATGTAAAAATGCAGGAGGTTAAAAAGGATATGGAAAAGCAGCTGCTTTCCTTGGGTGCAATTAAATGAAGCGCGCTATAAAAAAGGCGCTGATATTTCTTATTAAAACATATCAGCTTACTATAAGCCCGATTTTTTCGCATGGTTCATGCAGGTATTATCCCACCTGTTCACAGTATGCGCTTGAGGCAATAGAGATTCACGGTGTTTTTAAAGGATCGCTTCTTGCGGTTCGCCGTATTTTAAGGTGCAACCCTTTTTTTAAGGGTGGTTATGACCCTGTTCCCCCTAAAAAGAATAAAAATGAGGAAAAATAATGTTTGATTTTACATCTAACGCCGTTGTTATGGCAATGTCTGCGGAGGGCACAGCTATTTTTAAGCCTCTTTACTGGCTGTTTGGTGTATGTATGGATTTTTTGCTTTCCATGCTTAACAACCAGTATTTTGTGGCTATCATAATCTTTACGGTGCTCACCCGTCTTATTCTGCTGCCTGTAAACGTGCACCAGCAGAAGGCTACAGCCAAAACGGCAAGATTGACGCCTAAAATTCAGAAACTTCAGAAAAAGTATCCTGACCCCAAAGACAGAGTCAAGCTGAATCAGGAAATGAACGACCTGTATGCGCGTGAGGGTCACAACCCGGCGCAGATGGGCTGCGGTCCGCTTATCTTCCAGCTTGTATTCCTTATGGGTATCGTAGGCATCATTTATTATCCGCTTTCTTATATCATCGGAATGAGCAATATTGGTGATTATTCCGACCAGCTTACAAAATTCCTTGAGAGCGCAAATTATTCAGGCAGATATCTTCAGCTCGGTATACTTGAAAACTGGGCAGATTATAAAGATCAGCTTATTGCTCAGATGCCCGAGCTCTTTACAGCAGAACGTGTTGCCGATATTGACGCGTTCAGAAGCGGTATGTACCTCGGTGGACTTGATATGACCGCTATTCCGCACTGGAAAGACGGAAAAATAGTTTTAATTCCCATCTTTTCACTGCTCACTTCCCTTGCCTCATCGGGAATCTCAATGCTTATTCAGAAAAAGAATAACCCTGCAATGGCACAACAGGCGACAAGTATGATTGCAATGACACTCATAATGCCGTTTATCTCTTTCGGCATTACATTCCAGGTGCCAGCAGCGGTAGGTTTTTACTGGATCATTTCAAATGTTGTTGCACTGTTGCAGCAGCTGTTTATTGCAAAATTCTTCCCGCCTAAAAAGAGTCAGGCAAAGCTTATGGTTGAAAACACAATTTACCGCCGCTCAAGGGAAGAAAATCTAAAGAAAACAAGAGCGTAAAAACGCCGAAAAGCGTTTGACGGAGGATTTATGAAATACGAGTACGTAGGCAAAGGCAAAACCAGAGAGGAAGCCGCTAAAGCCGCCGTTGACGGACTGATTGCCCAGCTTGCAATAGCAGGGGTAAAAAGACCAAACGACGCAGAGCTTCACGAAGAGGTTATTGCTCTTCCGAAGAAGAAATTTTTCGGACTTTTGGGCTCCAGCGATGCTGAGGTTAAGGTTTCTTACGATGATGGTAAGAAAGAGAAAAAGCCCCAGCAGAAAAAAGCTGCAAAGCCTCAGCCTAAAAAGACTGAAAAGGCTCCTAAAAAAGAAGAGGCAAAGCCGGCGGCAAAAGCGCCCGAGCGTGCCGAAAAAGCAGAGGAAGCCGTTTTAACTGAAAAAGATATTGATATGAATACCGCCGTAACTTATCTGAAAACTATGATTGACGGTCTTAAGGTTGAAAACGCAGAGGTTACAGGCGAAGTAAAGGACGGAGTGCTTGAGCTTACCGTTAACTGCAATGATTACGGTATCATAATCGGCAGACGCGGCGAAACTCTTGATTCACTTCAGTACCTTACCGGTCTTGCCGTTAAAAAGGCAAGCGGTAAATACATAAGAGTTGCCATCAATGTGGGCGACTACCGTGAAAAGAGAATCGAAACGCTTAAAAACATTGCACGCAAGCATGCGGATTATGTTGCAAGGACAGGCAGAAGATACACATTTGAACCTATGAATCCTTATGAAAGACGCATTATCCACACCACCGTGCAGGAGATTGAGGGCGTTGAATCTATGTCAGTCGGCCAGGGGCAGGACAGAAAAGTTGTTCTTCAGCCCACAGGCGGAGTAAAATACCGCCAGGGCGGCGGCAGAAGAGGTTACTCAAACGGCAGACCCGCCGCCAAAAAGTCCGCTCCGCTGCCTAAAGATTTTACCAAATTCGGTAAGATAGAGGTTGATAAGGACGGCGAAGAATAAGAGCCTGAAGCTTGCGGGAATACCTGCGGCGCAGACTTTTACAAACGGAATTTAATCTGTCAAAGGGCGGGAATTTTCCCGCCTTTTGTTTTATGCTGTTTTGTATTATAATATGTATATATTTTATAATGCGGTGTGTGGTGCGCAGTGTATAAATGTTTCACACCCATTTATTCGGAGATGATATAATGGCAAAAACAATAGCTGCCGTAGCAACGGGAAACGCTGCGGGCGGAATAGGTGTAATCAGGATAAGCGGCGAAAGCGCAATTGAAACCGCTGCCAAGGTTTTTGCCGCTGCAGACGGTACCCCGCTCACAGAGGTAAAGGGTTACCGAGCAAAATTCGGTAATATAATCAGCGGCGGAGAACCGATAGACGAAGCAGTCGCTCTTGTTTTCCGTGCGCCGAAAAGCTATACGGGAGAAGACGTTGTTGAACTTTCCGTCCACGGCGGTCTTTTTATAGTGCAAAAAACACTTGAGGCTGTTTATGATGCGGGCGCACGCCCTGCCGAACCCGGTGAGTTTACAAAGAGAGCGTTTTTGAACGGCAAAATTGACCTTGCTCAGGCAGAGGGCGTTGCCAATATGATAACTGCCGGCGGAGAAGCGGCGGCGAAAGCATCGATGAATCTGATTGACGGTGCGCTCAGCCGCAGAATAGGCAGAGTGCTTCAGAATATGCTTGATTCCTCAGCGCTTATGGGCGCCTGGGTTGATTACCCGGATGAGGAAATTCCTGAGCTTGAAAATGACGAGCTGGATAAAACTCTTGCCGATGCTAAAGCTGAACTTGAAAGCCTTATCTCGGAATATGAAAACGGATTAATAATGACAGAAGGTATCGACACCGCAATAGTAGGAAAACCTAACGCTGGTAAATCTACGCTGATGAACTTGCTTTCGGGCAGGGAAAAAAGTATTGTAACCGATATTGAGGGCACAACAAGGGATATAGTTGAGGGCAGTGTCCGCCTTGGAGATATTGTGCTTCATCTTAACGATACTGCCGGTCTGCGTGACGGCGCCGATACGGTTGAAAAGATAGGCATTGAAAGAACCCTTGAAAAAATAGACGAAGCGGGACTTATCATTGCCGTGTTCGATGTAAGCCGTCCGCTTGATGAAAATGACAAAAAGCTTATTGAAAAATGCCATGGCAAAAAGGCGTTTGCCGTTGTAAATAAAGTTGACCTATCATCTGATAGCCATATCAAAGAGGTTGATGAAGCGTTTGAGAAAACGGTTTATATCTCCGCAAAAGATGAGAATTATCTGAACACTGTAAAGGACGCTGTTTATGAAGTGCTCGGTGCTCAGAATATCAATTCAAATGCACCCATGCTTGCAAACGCGCGGCAGAAAGAGTGCTGTAAGGCGGCGCTGAGATATATAGACGAAGCGCTGAGCGCACTTAGAAGCGGAATTACATTTGACGCCGTAAACGTTATGATAGACAGTGCGGCGGATGAGCTTCTGACATTAACAGGTAAAAAAGCAACCG
>URIN01000167.1 GCA_900547915.1 uncultured Clostridium sp.
GGGATAGAGAAGAAACTGCCTTATTTAAAGTCGCTCAGCGTTACCTGTATATATCTAAACCCTATTTTTGCGGCTAACTCAAATCACCGTTATGATACAGCGGATTATGAACGCATAGACCCTCTCCTCGGCACTGAAGATGATTTTAAATCACTTTGCAGAGCAGCAGATAAAATGGGTATAAAAATTATTCTTGACGGCGTTTTCAGCCATACAGGATGCGATTCAAAATATTTCAATATGTATTCGCATTATAATTCCGTAGGCGCGTACAACAGCACTGAAAGCCCGTATTACAGTTGGTATAAATTCACCGATTATCCAAACGGTTATAAAAGCTGGTGGGGTATAAAACTTCTGCCTGAAGTGCAGGAGGAAAACGAATCTTACCGTAACTATATTTGCGGCGAAAACGGTATCCTGCGCAGATGGCTCAGGGCAGGCGCAGGCGGTTGGCGGCTTGATGTTGCCGATGAACTTCCCGATGTTTTTTTAGATGAACTCAGAAAAGCCGTAAAGGCGGAAAACAAAGACGCCGTTATTATCGGTGAAGTCTGGGAGGATGCCACCACAAAATTTGCATACGGCGAAAGACGCCGCTATCTGCTGGGTGAGCAGCTCGACAGTGTAATGAATTATCCTTTTGCCGCAGCCATACTGAATTTTGTCAAGGGCGGTTCAGCTGAAGCTTTTGAGAACGCAGTGATGAGCATAGTAGAAAACTATCCGCCACAGGTTATCAATGTGCTTATGAACCATATCGGAACGCATGATACAGAGCGTGCAATAACACGCCTTGCAGGTCCCGATGCAGCAGGAAAAGACAGATATTGGCAGCACGACAATAATAAACTGAGCGAGAGCGATTATTTAAAAGGTGTTTCAATGTTGAAAACAGCAAGCCTTTTGCAGTTCACTCTGCCGGGGGTGCCGAGTATATATTATGGTGATGAAGCAGGTATGCAGGGGATGAAAGACCCGTTTAACAGAGCTTGCTTCCCATGGAATGACAAAAACGAAGAACTATACAAATGGTATAAACGTCTCGGCGAAATCCGCCACGGCTGCAAGGCTTTCATAAACGGTGATTTTCAGGTGATATATGCCCATGCCGGGGCAGTTGCCTATGTTCGTTCGTGTGAGAAAAACAGTGTGCTCACTGCCGTAAACGTTTCACAGAATTCTGCGGATTTTGAAGTAGGTGATGAGTGGGATAACTCATATTCATTTTTCGGAGGAGTTTGCAGAAACGGTGTTTTGCACCTTGAGCCTTATGAAAGAACGCTTTTAAGCAGATAAAAAGTCAAAAAATACTAACTTAAACCGTCCGTGCTGCTAAACGGGCGGTTTTTTCCATTATAAGCTAATTTTTTTATTGTATATTTTAAATTTATATGCTATACTATTACGGAATTAAAGCACGGCGGAAAGTAGTGTGTTAATTTGCGCTTCGTTTTGCCGTTTGCGGTTTATGTTAAATTTTTCCGCGAAAGGAATTATATTATGGCTTACAGAACTTTTAATTGCGGCGAGCTCACTCTTGAAGATCTCGGCAAAAAGGTAACACTTGCAGGTTGGGTAGATACTATACGTGACCACGGCGGTGTTGCGTTTATTGATCTGCGTGATGAATACGGAGTTACACAGGTCGTAGTAAATGACGATACGCTTATTTATCACCTCAAAAAGGAAAGCGTTATCAGCGTTGAAGGTGTAGTAGTAAAGCGTGATGAGGAAACAGTTAATAAAAAGATAAAAACAGGCGAACTTGAAGTAAAGGTGGATAAACTTACCGTTCTCGGCGCCTGCACGGAAAATCTTCCGTTTGAAGTTTCTGAATCAAAAGACACAAGAGAAGAAGTACGCCTTACTTATCGTTTCCTTGATTTAAGAAACAAGGCGGTTCACGATAATATCATTTTCAGAAGCAAGGTTGTATCTTACCTTCGCAAAAAGATGGAGAGCCTTGGCTTTACGGAGATTACAACTCCTATTCTTACCTGTTCTTCACCTGAGGGCGCAAGGGACTATATTATTCCTTCAAGAAAACACGAGGGCAAGTTCTACGCTCTGCCGCAGGCACCTCAGCAGTTTAAGCAGCTTCTTATGGTGTCGGGATTTGATAAGTATTTCCAGATAGCTCCGTGTTTCAGAGATGAAGATGCACGTGCCGACCGTTCTCCCGGAGAGTTCTATCAGCTTGATTTTGAAATGGCATTCGCCACTCAGGAGGATGTTTTCGCTGTTGCTGAGGATGTGCTTTATGACACATTCAAGGAGTTTGGCGGCGGAAAAGAGGTTTCTCCCGCTCCTTTCGTAAGAATACCTTATGAAGAGGCAATGCTCAAATACGGTACTGATAAACCCGATCTCAGAAACCCGCTTGAAATAGTTGATTTAACAGATTTCTTCAGCGATGTTGAATTTAAAGCGTTTCAGGGCAGACCTGTAAGAGGTATTAATGTTGCCGGATGCGCAAAACAGTCCAAGGGCTGGTTTGAAAAAATGCTCAAGTTCGCTCTTGAGATAGGTATGAAAGGTCTTGGCTATATCGAGGTGCAGGAAGACGGCTCTTACAAAGGCCCAATCGATAAATTCCTGCCGCCCGAAAAGAAAGAGGAACTTCGCCGTATATTTAATTTCAAAACGGATGATACTCTCTTCTTTATCTGTGATACACCAAAGCGTGTAAACGAACTTGCAGGTCAGATACGCACAGAACTTGCAAACAGACTTGACCTTATTGACAAAAATAAATTTGAGCTTTGCTTTATCACCGATTTCCCGATGTTTGAAAGGGATGAGGACGGAAAGCTTATATTTACACACAATCCGTTTTCAATGCCGCAGGGCGAGATGGATGCGCTTCTTAACGAGGAGCCGACAAAGATTAAGGCATATCAGTATGATATCGTCTGCAACGGCGTTGAGCTTTCATCAGGCGCTGTAAGAAACCATCGCCCCGATGTTATGGTAAAGGCATTCGAAATGGCCGGTTACAGCGAAAAGGATGTTAAGGAAAAGTTCGGAGCGCTTTATAATGCGTTCCATTACGGTGCTCCGCCGCACGCAGGTATGGCTCCCGGCGTGGACAGAATGATAATGCTTCTCAAGGATGAGGAAAACATCAGAGAAGTTATTGCTTTCCCGATGAATTCAAACGCTCAGGATCTTTTGCTCGGCGCACCGAATACGGTTACAGAAATGCAGCTTCGTGAAACTCACATAAAGCTTCGCAGACCTGTACCCGAAAAATAAATCACAACACGCCTGCATAATGGCAGTGCGTACTGAAAAACAAATAAGCACGGGTGCACTTTTCAGTGCGCCCGATTGCCTTTTATAATTGCTTTTTTACAATTGCTTTTAAAGATGTTTTGGAGGACTTATTTATGCAGATTACTCCCGATCTTATCAAATATCTTGAATCGCTTGCCCGCATAACCTTAACAGAAGATGAGGAAAAAAAGGTGGGAGCAGAGCTTCAGGATATACTCAGCTATATAGATATGCTCAATGAGCTTGACACAACAGGCGTTGAGGCAATGAGCCATTCTTTCCCGATAACAAATGTTTTCAGAAAAGATGAGGTCAAACCTTCAATGCCGCCAGAGGAAATTACGGCAAACGCTCCGGAAAGCAGGGACGGCGCTTTTGTAGTTCCTAAAACGGTAACAGAGTAGGAGGTGCCTTATGGAAATTTATGAAATGACAGCGCTTGAGATAGCGCAGAAAATAAAAGACAGGGAAATTTCCTGTGAGGACGCCGTTGATTCTGTCGCCTCAAGCATAGAGAAAAAGGACGGCACATATAACTGCTATACGGCTTTTGACAGGGATGCAGCTCTCGAGAAGGCAAAAGCGGCACAGAAACTTATAGACAGCGGTGAAGCTGTTTCTCCTCTTGCTGGTGTTCCGGTTGCTATAAAGGACAATATCTGCACAAAGGGAGAGATTACTTCCTGTGCTTCAAAGATACTTTATAATTTCAAGCCGCCCTATGACGCAACTGTTGTAAAAAAACTTACTGCGGCAGGTATGATTCCCTGCGGAAAAGTTAATATGGACGAGTTTGCAATGGGCTCAACAACAGAAACATCATATTACGGAGCAACCAAAAACCCGTGGGATACAGATAAAGTTCCCGGTGGTTCATCAGGCGGCGCTGCGGCAGCCGTTGCGGCGCGTGAAAGTGTTGTTGCTCTCGGTTCAGATACAGGCGGTTCAATACGTCAGCCCTGTTCTTTCTGCGGCGTAACAGGTCTTAAGCCGACTT
>URIN01000168.1 GCA_900547915.1 uncultured Clostridium sp.
GCTTTATAACATGATTATAATAAACGAAGTCATAGCCGTTTGTTTTGTCATAGGCACGTTGTATTCTGCCGCCCAGTTCCGGCAAAATCATCACATAAATATACTCGTTTTCTAAAATCAGCGCCTTATACTGCCTTTCTCCTTTTTCATCATATATCTTTTCAGTAACAGGCAGAGGATAGACCTTGCCCGTACTACCCTGATACGCTCTTTTTTCTATAAACAGCGGGCTTTTTTCAGGTTTTGCAAGTTTATATGTAGGAATTGAAACAATAGTTTCTTTAATTGTTGCCTTGCTCATATTACACCTCAAATTAAGGAATATTGACCTAATGTCGTTTTAATTATACAGTGTAAGCCGCTGAATTACTTTTGATAATCTGCTAAATAATTTAGAAATCCTGCTGCGTGGTGTGAAATGATATTAAGAAAGCCGCTGATAAAAAACTGAAGCAAATATAACCCCCGTCATTACCATAAAACAAAGGGGCATTCTTTGTTTCTGCCGTTATTTTCACTATCTTTCGTCAAAAAACAATAAACAAAAAGAAAAAGCCGCTTGAACGCAGAGCCCAAGCGGCACGTTTTTATATTATATCTTCTCTTTCTGCAAAAAGATTTCCTGAGCTTTTTTCAGCTCAAGCCTGTTCGAATAAAGTTCCACAGGGATTTCGTTATATACATTTGATATTCCGTGCTTTGTTTTCGGAGCTGTTCTTATTATGAGCACGGGATTATTGCGTATATATTCTTCATAGTCACGCAGGCACATAACAAATTTACCGTCAACATTAAAATAATCGTTTATCAGTCTGCCTGAGCTGAACACCTGTAAATTCAAGCCGTCAAATTCAAACTCAAGTCTGACATCAAACCTGTTTTCCAAAATGTCTTTCGGCAAATGAAGCTCGTAATACGCCCTTTTTCCAGTGGAATACAGAAAATAATTGTAAGGGAGTTTTTTTGCAGATGAGGGCAAAAGTTTAATTTTATCCGTCAAATCATTTTCACAAATATATGAACCCGAAAAACCGCCTGCACAGGTCTCACAATATGCATAATAGTTATCGCTGTAAACTGTTCCGACAGCAAACACGGCTTTGCCGTTTATAACGTGCAGTTTTTTAGCCTCTTCTTCAGTTAATACAATAATTTTAATCTCGTTTCCTTTTTCGCTTATTGTATTTCCGTCAGTTCCTGTTTTAAGAACATATTCGCTGTCCGCAGTTTTGCATTTAGGCTCAACAGATGCGCATTGAACAAAATACACTGCGTCTTTAAGGCAGGCAATCGGCTGGGCTGTAATATAATCAAATTTTATACCGCCCAGAGATATATTGAAAGGGTAAAAGAACATACTTTCAGGCTCTATATCCATTTTAGGCAGAGTGATTTTTCTGTCTTTAAGATTTATTGTAACACCTACATCTTTAAATTCTTTGTATTTAAGTCCTTTTTCATAACTGCCTGCAAAGAAATAGCCGCTGCCCTGTTCATCTACACGCACGGAGCACTTCAAAAAAGAAATGTCATTCGGGTCATTTGAATTCCACTCAGGGAAGAATGCCGGCTTTGCAGATATTTTGCTGTCAAACTCTCTTATGAACAAATGCATAAGCCTAAGACGGTCTGCATGCGCGCGGCATTCACCGTAACGGCTTATAGGCGCCTGAAAATCATAATCAATAATTGGATAGTTGTTAGGATATCCGCTCAGCCTGTTTTCCTGAAGCAGTCTGTGGTTTGGATTTCTGCCGCCGCAGAACATATAGTATCCAAGCCAAGCCGCGCCGGAGGCGAATTTTGCAAAGCCCACACCGTAACCGTCTTTTTCCGATATATACGGCCTGCGGTGCTGTGTTACCTGATTTCCGGGTCCGATTTCACAAAAAGCATAAGGCACATCATCAAATACAGATTTATCACCCATTTTGTTTTTGTGTAAATCCGCACCTATTTCATCTTCTGTTTTGGCGCTTGATATTGCAAAACGGTTGTTTGGCTTGAGCGCGGTTTTGCCGTGTGTCCACGGAGCATTCGGATATCCCCCCATCATAGGCAAAAGATTACGGTCCGGCATCGCGCTGGGCCATGCCGTCATTGTAAAGAACGGTGTTTTAAAGCCTATTTCTTCTGCAATTTTTTTCAGCGTACGTATATGCTCGGTTTTTCCTGTGTACTCGTTTTCAAGCTGAATACCGATGACCGTTTCGCCGTCCAAAAAATCTTTTACCTCTTTATATAAGTGAGTCCAATATTCCCGAACCTCTGCCAAATACCGTTTGCTGTCTGTTCTGTTGCCGGGCATAAGCTGAATCCTTTTTGGGAAACCGCCTCTTATTACTTCACCGTGGCACCAGGGACCTATTCTTAAAATGCAAGGCATTTTTATATCGCGGCAAATGGTTAAAAAGGCATTGATATTATTATCATTGCTGAAATCGTATACGCCTTTTTTTTCATTATGATAATTCCAAAAAACATAAGTGGACACGGTGTTTATTCCGCAGTCCCGCATTTTAAGCAGAGTTTCTTTCCACCGTTTATACGGCAAACGGGAAAAATGCATTTCTCCCGCCACGATAGTATACGGCACTGAATCCTTTGTAAAATAACGGGTGTTTACACCATATCTGCTTTTTATATTTGAGTAGTTGAAATCACCGTCTTTTATTTGCCTGTGATTTGCATTTATGATTATGTCCATCCTGTTCTCCGTTTGAGTTTTGCTTTGTTATTCAGATGTTATAACTATGTTTTCTATATTAACGCTTTGCTGCGCTGCGCTGCCGTTTATAGTAATAAGCGTTCCGCCTGTTTCTTCAGCGTGATTCCACGGCACGGGAGAAGGGCCTGTTTTAAGCCCGTATGTATATGTAATTCCGTCAACCTTAATACTTGCGTTGTTTTCGTGGTCATGACCGCAGAAAATATATTTTGTTGAGCCAAGCTCCTTACATTTATCCACAAAGCCGGAATTTACCGGAGCTGCCCCAGGCAGATAATCGCAGTATCCGTAACCGTATTCTTCGGGTATAGTATAACTGCCGTCTTCACCCTTAATGCCGTATTTCTCAACAGCATCTCTGAATTCGGGAAACGCAAAATGCGAAAACGTCATTGAATCGACCGTTCTGCCTGCTGACTGCGCAATGCCTTTTACATTCCATTCATACCACGCAATTTGGTCATACCCCATCCATATTTCCCTGTTTTCTCCGTTTTCATATTCGGTGTACTCGCTGTTGTCAAACATAAACAATGTGTAAACAGGCGAGTTATTTTCTGTGATATTTATTACATAGTTTCCGCAGCCCCAAAGATTTGAAGGGCCTTTTTCCATCAGGCAGTATTCCGATTCCATATACAGATCAGCCTGCCAGTTTTTAGAAGTTGTGGGAATTTCCGCATCGTGATTACCGAATACGGGCGCCCAGGGAATTTCATATGAATCCATATGCTTTATAAAATTATGAATTGAAAACCTGCTTGCCAGAGCCGAAAGATTATCTCCGGGCAAAACAATTAAATCAGGCTGAGTTTTTTCAACAAGAGCATCCATTTCATCATAACATTTTCCGTTTATCTTCAGATCTGTCCAAAGCTGGGTATCCGTAAACATAAGAATTTTGAAATCTTCTCTTGTTTTTTCAACTGTTTGAATTTTGCTTATGTCAAATTCCTGATCTGCGCTCCAAATTTCAACGTGTTTTTTTCCGTTAAGAGGAAAAAACAGTGTTCCGAGAACCGCCAACGCAACAACCAGAAAAATACAAAGTACAGTTGTAACAACTTTGATTGCTTTTCTTTTTTTCATCACTGCTTACTCCTTAGACTAACATTTAAAAGGACTATTTTGATAAAATATCTTCAGAAAATTTGCGGTTTGTGGCTATCCACGTCATTCTCTCTTCGTCTGACTGCTCTCCGTGGCCTTGATTTATTCCGCCGTGGTCGTTTGCGAATATCACAAGCCACTCTTCATTATACATTTTTTCTCTTTCTTTAACTATCTGCAAAATATCGTAAGCTGATCTGTCGCAGGAATACGCGCTGTTCATATAATGAGAATTGCCTGTTGAGAACTCATAAGTGTGGCCTGCTGTATCAACATTGTGGAATATTCCGCACACAACATCCGTTCCCGATTCGATCTGAGCTATTACCCAGTCACGAATTCCGGAATCATACGGCGCGGAAGGTGAAGGAGTTTCAGGGGCAACGAAATTATACAGTTCAAGACTTTCCGCATATGTATCTTTAAGC
>URIN01000169.1 GCA_900547915.1 uncultured Clostridium sp.
GAATTGTTTGTTGATAATTGCATATATTGTGTTTTTTATGGTTTATTTCCTCAATATTTATTGACACAAAACGACAAAAATAGTAAAATTGTCATTGTTAAATGTAGGGGGAATACAGATGATATACAGAGGGGGAAGAACTGTTTTATACGGCTTATTGTTTTGCCTGACAATAATTTCTGCCGCAAACTCTGCCTACGCCGCAGACACTGACATAAACAGCTGTGAAAATTGGTTCAATCAAAAAGACTATGAAACTGTGCAGATTCAAAGCGATAATTTAAGTGGCTGTCTGCGCTTTTTTTATGCCCAAAACTGCCTTTACTGCTGTTTAAGCTATACAGAGCCAAATATAACCGGAACAGAAAAAATTGCTGTTGAAATCAATATTTCAAATATAAACAGGGATTATACGGTATATTTCACAGCAACAGATGATAAAGAATACCCTTGCAAATTAACTAAATGTTTTTCAGAGCTCACCAAAACAGGGCAAGATATTTATTTTATGCTTGAATTCACCGAAAAAGAGGATAAGAGCACTCAAAATCATGCTCAAATAAAACTAAAAATAAATGACATAACACATTATATTACACTTATAGATATTCAATCTCCTGAAGAAGAAGCGGAATATACATTAACTACTCAAAAGGGAAATGAAAAACGGGCAAAAGCCGAAGAAACCACCAAATTTGTTTATTCTCAGGATGAAGATCACGAAAAGGCAGAAACACAAAGCAATACTAAATTCAGTTCAAATTACGGCGGCGATGTTCAGAATGAAGCCGTGCAAGAATACTCATATGACAGTGCTGACGAAGATATTCAGGAAAGCGCCAACGGTCAGCTGTTGAATGTCCCCGTTGAAAAAGAAACATCTTTCAGCCCACAGGCAAAAGCAATGCTCGGTCTCTCAGGCGCCTTTGCTTTTTCAGGCACTGCTGTTCTGATAAGAAGCGCCGTAAAACAGAGAGCTGCAAAAAAGAACAATGTTTGCGAAAGCAATATAAACGAAAACATCTCTGACAATAATGAGTGATACATAGCTCTGTTGAAAATATCGCTCGTTATCTCACTTTAAAAAGATCCATTTTTGTAATGGATTGCTTTTGTACTTTATCACCTGCAAAGCAATTTAAAATGCTTAATCGGCTGACACGGACATATCAGTTTCAAAACTGTCTGTGGTTTCTCCGCTTTTAGTATTAAGCGCTAAATACGAGTTATCATTACTTAATATTAAAGTATCCGTCTGAACTTTAACAGGCACAAAACATCCGCCTTCTTTAACAAGATAAATATCACTGCTTATTATAGCTCCGGTTTCATCGGTCTGAAGTTGTATTCTGTAAAGATTGTCAACAAAAGTAAAATAAAGAGAATCATCAATATAAGCGCATATTTGCGGTGCGTAATTACTAACGCCGCCGTAATAATCAGTATTAAATATCAAAGTAGTGCCATTTTCTGTTTCTGCGTACAGTGAATACGAGTCAGCTCCCTCATGCGCATTATTTGAACTGAAGGAAAATTCAGTGCCGTTTTGATCAACAATATTATCCTTGTCTAAACAAACATAATAACCACTGCATTCAAAGCTCTCAAACGCCACGCCTTCCAAGGGTTTGCTCTCGTTCTGAGTGGTAACATTACTAGTTTCGGTTATTACTGAAGCATCCTGTTTTGCCTCATTACTGCAAGACGCAAATGTAATAGCAATACATATGACTGCTGCTGCGCAAAGCGCTTTAATAATCTTTTTCATAACAATTACCTCTTTAAAAATTATATCAAAAGAGGAGTATTAATTGCAACATTATAATTGCATAACAGTTTCGTTTCTCAAAATGATTGCAAGTATATCTGTTTTAATATAAATTTCAATTAAAAAAGCGGGAGTGAGTTTCACTCCCGCTTTGATTATAATAACTATTATGCTTTCCAAAGACCGTGAAGATTGCAATAAGCATAAACCGCTTCAAGCTTTTCACCACAGCAAAGAGCAAAGCATGCCTTAGGTTCATCGCCTGGTTTAAGCGCTTTTCTGTAAACACCAGCATCTGTCTGTACTGCGATCCACTCGATATAATGCTCTTCGAGCATAGGATGTTCAACCTCGCCAACGGTAACATAGATCTTATCGCCGTCCTGCTTATACACAGGAACGTGCTTTTCAGCAGCCGCATCGACCGTGCCGGGCACAAGTTCTTCCATTTTCTTTCCGCAGCACATTACGGGCACCGGAGTATCCTTTACCACTGCAATAATTTTGCCGCACACAGAGCACTTATAATATTTCTGTTCCATAACAAAAACTCCTTTACATTTATTCAGCAGACAAAACTGTTTTTCTTTTGTCTGCCGTATGATGTACGGCTGACGATTTTTCGCACATGCCGTAAAACAAACTAATCACTCATATGATAGTATTATCAATTTATTTTATTATAACACAACTTATAACATAACAATATTAATATTTTATTAAACTGTAATTACAGCTGTGTAATATTTAAAAAAAACAGAAAAGAACGGCCGCCTAAAGCGACCGCCCTTTCTGAAGGTAAAATATGTTTGTTACCCTTTTTTGATGCCTCTTGAATCAAGCATATACTGATCATCGGCAGGGAAATGTTGTTTGTATGAAATATTGAGCGATGCACTCTTATCCTTAAGTATAGCAACATTTGCGTGCTGAACATTGATATCAATATTCAGATTATAATCAGCCTCTACGATTTCACCTGAAGCTGTATCTATCTTTGCAACCGCGTTACTCTTAGTATAAAGAACATTGCAATTTTCAGCTGTTGTGCCGCTTGCCCATGAGAGCGCTGAAATTGAATCTACTGTTTTATCAATAGCTCCAAGGGTATTGAATACTTTTCCCTGTGCATCCAGACCCTTATGGCTCATCTGCACATCATTCGGAACAAGTGTTATTGTTATCGTGCCATCTCCGTTATCTTTAACAGAACAATTCTTGATATCCTCAGGAGTTATTCTTGATGTCTGCATAGAATCACCGTTTTCATCTATGTCAAGCGAAGGATCCCTGTTTGCACACGGAGGCAATCCATAAACGTTCGGACTGAACAAGCTGTCAACAACGCTGGGAACAAGACCGTTAATTATTGAGTTTTCCTTGCCCTCAACAAGAACTGAATTTATTTTGAGTTCTTCAGTGCCGAGCATGGCGTAATATGTCTGCTGGTTGCCCTGGTCATCGATATAAGGAGCGGTCTTTGCCTTGGTCTTATTGTAGGCTTCAACATAATAGTTTATTACGTCCTCGGCGGTCTTGAATTCTATTCCTCCGTATTTGCCTGCAACGAAGGAACTTTCAACATCCGCATCGCCTGAAGCATCGGTCTTGCCGGCGTCTTTCCAGCTTCCGTCGCTGAGAGCAACGGAAGCATTGTGCATTGCGCTGTAAAAATAGTTTATTTCATCTTTTTTCAGGACACCGACAACAACGCCGCTGACAACTATACAAACTACAAGGATAACAGAAATTATTTTAAAAGCTTTTTTCATAAGATTTCCTCCTGTGAGCTTATATCTTCTGAGTTTACTTCTTCATGTTTTAAACTCTTCTTTTTCATCTTTCTCGAAATGAGATACAGAATTGCGCAAACAAGCAATGTGAACGCCGCAAGCGTTACCCAATATGCCCAGTAGAAATTACCGAGCTTGAACGGATCTGAAGTTGAGCCTGCCACATCTGCATTTACAGCTGCGCCATCTGAACCTCCGCCGAAGAGAAGATCCATAAGCATTTCGATAACATCGTCAACATCTGAAGATACAAGAGCACTGAGCACCTGATTAATAATGCTGAGGATATTATCCGGGATATTAAATCTTGCAAGCAGACTATTTATCGCATCAAGATTTGTCTTAATATTGGAAACAAGATATCTCAGTGTGCTGATAAATACGGCAGGAGTGTCAGCCTCCACTCTCTTTGCAGTCATTCTTTCACCGTTATAGGTTCTCATTGACTTATAGCTGACAACATTTCCTATACCTGCAAGTTTCTGAAGATCAATATTACTGAGTTTGATGCCAAGCGGCTGTCCGTCAATCTTAATATTGCTTATCAAAGAGTTTGCAAGATCTGCAAGGTTCGGATTATCAAGCGATGAAAGATTGATATTTACCGAATATATCGGGTCAATCTCCTTAAGGATATTCGTAACGGGAGCGATAAGATTTTCAGCACTTTCCTTTATTCCGCCGTTATAGACGAAATAAGCG
>URIN01000170.1 GCA_900547915.1 uncultured Clostridium sp.
AAGTAAATCAGAACAATCCTTGAAATCTTTTCTTACTTTATTTTCATTATCAGACAGAGCACTAAAGATTTTTTCCATATAATCACCAAAAAAATTTCTAAAAGTATTTTTTCAATATTTAAGAAAGTTATGCAAAAAATAATGTCGGTGATAATATGAGTATTGTTTTTATAAGAGCGGTGATAATCTACATTACAGTAATAATCGCTCTGAGAATAATGGGAAAAAGGCAGATTGGCGAAATGACTCCGCACGAACTTGTTATTACTATCCTTGTTTCACAAGTTGCCATAATTCCGCTTCAGGACAATGCAATGCCTCTTGCAAATATGGTTATACCTATATTGATATTTGTTTCTTTCGAAATAATCGTTTCGGCAGTTTCAATGAAAAGCATTGGGTTCAGAAACATTATTCAAGGTAAGCCCATATTTGTGATAAGAAACGGAAAGCTTGACGAAAAACAGCTAAAACGACTTCGTATTACGATAGACGATCTTATGGACGCGGTTAGAGAAAAAGGATATTTTGATATATCTGAAATTCAGGACGCTGTTGTAGAAACGAACGGCAATGTTTCGGTATTGCCTAAAGCAAAAGAAAGCCCTGTAACGCCGTCACAGCTCAACCTTGATGTTAACGAAAAATCCACTCCTGTGCCTGTTGTTACAGACGGAAAGCCCGTTTCAGAATACTTCGGTCAAAACAAGATAAAAGACAGCGAAATAAAACTGTTAGTCACAAAAAGCGGAAAAGAGATTACCGATATAATGCTGCTGACAATTGATGACAACGGTAAAATAAACATTATAGAAAAGAAGGAAAAATAAATGAAAAGACTTTGGTTTTCGGCAGTATTCATTCTTTTGGCTTTATCCATATGCATATTCGAGCAGGCTGCTGTTTATAAAAGCTGTAACGAGCTGATTCCTCAGATAGACGCAGCTATTGAAGAAACAAATCTGCAGGTAAAAAAAGAGAAATGCTCAGAAATTGAAAAGATATGGGATGATTTTGATAAAAAAGCTTCATATATTACAGATCATTCGGTTTTGCGGGAAGCTGAAATATCCATAAGCGCTCTCAGTGAAGTTAACGGTTCTGACGAAAATAATATAAACGAGGCACTCGTTGACGTAAAAAGCGAAGTTGAACAGCTTTACAGCCGTTCCAAAATAAATCTTTCCAACATCTTATAACAGAAAGGCAACAAAAAAGCGCGCCCTGAAAAGGGTGCGCTTTTGTGCAAAATCAGTATTAATTTTAATTTATGCTGTAAGCGAAAAAAGCTTTTTATCAAGTGAGCGTTTAACGAAAATATAGTAAAGTATAGTGCCAAGCACAAGCATAACTCCGAGTTCTCCAACAGCCACAAGACCGCCTTGAACAAGAAAATCGGCAAAGATGAAATCACCCTCTACAAAGAATGTTTCTATCTCCCAACCTACAATGATACCGTTGAAAACTGCAGGCATGAGCATAGCGGGAAGCGGATAAGTTTTTATCTTGACATTTCTCAGCAGATAAATACATATCGTTGCAAGCAAAGTAGCAAGAGAGCCAAATATCATATCAAGCGGAAGACCTGCTCCGATATTGTAAATATTTGACAATATGCATCCGATCGTAAGCCCCGGAATTGCGGCAGGCGTGAACAGAGCGAATATATTGAGCGCTTCCGAAACACGAAACTGCACAGCAGCAGAGGTTGTGCCCGGCAGAAGGAAATTCTGCGCGTATGTAAGAGCAGCATACATTGCGGCTATCACCGCTGCCTGAACGATAAACATGAGTTTTTTGTTTTTCATAATTCAATTTCTCCTTAGTTTTGTTTTTAGAAGCTTCGCGAATGAAACGAAACTGGTCAGGATTTTGCGAACTGACAGAAAGTATTATAAAACACCGTTTTATAAAATGCAACGGTTAATTATTATGTTGAATAGAATATAGACGTATGATATAATTAATTCGGCAGAAAGCCAATAAATTTCAGGGGTTTAAATTTATGAAAACTATTTCACTTGACGGCATTTGGAAAATAATGCTGGATTCAAACGGTGACAGTGTTGAAACAGAGACACCTGTTACAGATTTCAACGCATTTTACAAAGGCGGAAAAATCGAAGATCCGTTTTACGGCACAAACGAAAACGATGTACAGTTCATTGGCGAAACAGGAAAGACTTTTGAAAGAACTTTTGAGGTAAGCGCCGATATACTGAAATTCAAAAATGTTGTTTTATCCTGTGACATGCTTGACACGCTTGCACAGATATACATAAATTCAAAACTCATAGGCAAATCTGAAAACGCATATGTGAGATTTGAAAAAGATATAAAGAGCGTTTTAAAGGAAGGGATAAATGAAATCAAAATTCATTTTGACTCCCCTGTTGAGTACATAACAAAGCGTCAGAATGAAAAACCGCTTCCGAAAAACAACAACGGCACAAACGGCGCTCCCTATATAAGGAAACCAGCCTGCCACTTTGGATGGGACTGGGGAATCAATCTGCCTGTTTCAGGAATAATGGGCAAAACTCAGATAATTGCATTTAACGAAGAAGTGCGTGATTTCACAGTATTTCAGAATCACAGTGAAAACTGCGTTACGCTCGATATTGAAACCGACATAGAGACCAACTGCGACGGAAAAATTATTATGCCTGACGGAAGCAAATCGATGTTTAAAATCGCAGACGGCAAGGCAACTGTCAGAATAATAAATCCGCAACTTTGGTGGACAAAAGAACTTTCCGGAAAAGATAAGCAACCGCTTTATACGATAGAAATAGGAAGCGTAAAAAAGCGTATCGGTCTGCGCACACTTAAACTTGACAGAGGCGCGGACAAATACGGCCACAACTTCCGCTTTATCCTCAACGGAGTTCCTGTATTCGCAAAAGGCGCGAATGTTATTCCGCCTGACGCAATGGCTGACAGGATAGACGAAAAGGCAGAAAAAAAGATAATTGACGACTGTGTTGCCGCCAATTTCAATATGATAAGAATATGGGGCGGCGGCTATTATGGCAGCGACTATATTTATGACCTTTGCGATGAAAACGGTATTCTCGTATGGCAGGACTTTATGTTTGCGTGTCTGATGTACCCGTTTTACGAGGAAGAGTATCTTGAAAATGTAATCAGCGAAGTCAAGTACAATGTTAAGCGCATTATGCACCATGCTTCCCTTGCGCTGTGGTGTGGAAACAATGAAATTGAATTCATGTTCACATATCTGCCCAAAGATTCGGAAATCGTAAAATGGTACCGCAAATTCTTCTATGACATACTGCCGACAGAAATAAGGAAACTTGACAGAAAAACGCCATATATAGAAACATCCCCTATCGGAGACGGCTTCAGAAAGGATATTACTGCAGACAAATGCGGAGACACCCATATGTGGCATGTATGGCACGGCGGTAAAAATTTGAAATACTACACAAAGAGATACACTCGCTTTATGAGCGAATACGGAATGGAATCCCTGCCGTCAACGGATTGCATTGAGCAGTTTGCGGATAAGGGCGAAATGAATCTCTTTTCAAAGACAATGCTGCACCACCAGAAATGCCTGAGCGGCAACGCAAAAATGAAATATTACCTGCTTGAGAGATACAACGAGCCTGATAAGTTTGATGACCTTATCTATCTTACAGGTCTCATTCAGAGCCAGTGTGTTGGCAATGCGGCGCAGCATTTCAGACGTCATAAGGGCAGATGCAACGGATCTCTTTGGTGGCAGCTGAATGACTGCTGGGGCTGCCCAAGCTGGTCATCAGTTGACTATTCCGGCAAATGGAAACCGCTTATGTATGACGCAAAGAGATTTTTCAGCCCGGTAGCGCTTTCGATAGATGACACTAAAAAAGACGCAGAAATATACCTGCTTAATGACACGCTTGAAAGCGGCGAATACAAGGTAATAGCGAAAATTATGAATTTTAACGGTGGAACGCTGGACGAGGTTACGCAAAACATCCATTCAAATGCGGGTGAATCTAAAAAAGCTGCCGTTATATCTGTTGCAGGTCTTGACAAAAAAGACTTTTTCCTGAAAGCCGAGCTTTATAAGAACGAAGAAAAAATATTTGAAACAACGGCTGTTTTCGCTCCCGAAAGGGCTCTTAATCTCAAAAGAGCAAAAATAAAAGCGTATGTTTCGGGAAACAAGCTTACGCTTGAAAGCAACACTTACGCAAGGTCTGTATTTATAGACATAAAAGGCTGTCTCTTATACACATCTCCGAGCCCA
>URIN01000171.1 GCA_900547915.1 uncultured Clostridium sp.
GTTTTAATTAAAAAATAGCTTTTATCAATGGCGCAATATTCATATAAAGTATTTGAATTATGCAGCTGTCTGTTATAAAATATTAATATAACGCAAATGCAATATCTTAAGCAAAGGGTGTTTACATGAAAAAGACAACTAAAAATATGACTTTGTCAGCTATGTTTCTGGCTCTCGGACTTGTTCTGCCGTTTCTTACAGGGCAGATACCTCAGATAGGCAGCATGTTACTGCCAATGCACATTCCCGTTTTTCTCTGCGGCCTTATTTGCGGCTGGCAGTACGGCGCGGTTGTGGGATTTATCTTACCTCTTCTGCGTTCTGCGCTGTTCGGAGCTCCTGTTATGTTTCCTGCGGCAACGGCAATGGCGTTTGAACTTATGACTTACGGACTTGTAGCAGGCATTATGTACGGTCTGTCACGTTGGCAGTGCATTGTTTCGCTTTACAGAAGCCTTATTGTTGCAATGCTTGCAGGCAGAGCGGTGTGGGGCATCGTTCAGGTAATTCAGCTTGGATTTTCAGGCAGTGAGTTTACTTGGAAAATGTTTATTTCAGGTGCGCTTCTCAATGCTATACCGGGAATAATAGTTCAACTTGTGCTTATTCCCGCTATTATGGCGGCACTCAACCGCACAGGTCTTGTTCCGTATAAAAAACATCCGAAGAAAACAGAAACAGCAAACAGTGATATATGAATATTGAAAACGCGCAGCAAAAAATTCTTAAAGAAATAGAAGATTATGATTTTGCCGGCAGGCCGTTTATACTTGCCATAGACGGCAGATGCGCATCTGGCAAAAGCACATTTGCGGAAAAGTTATCTGCCCTCACGGGAGCAGTCGTAATTCACGCTGATGATTTCTTTCTTCAGCCTTTTCAGCGTACTGAAAAGCGTCTTGAAATCCCGGGCGAGAATGTTGACTGGGAGCGTATTAAAACTCAGGTGCTTATGCCGCTTAGCAGGGGAGAAACAGCACGTTATTGTCCGTTCAACTGCCATACAATGTCATTCGGAAAAGAACTCTCTGTGGCACCTGTTAAAGTCATCATAGTAGAGGGTACTTACAGTCTTAATAAAGAACTTGCTGGATTTTATTCTTCAAGTGTTTTTATGACGGTTTCGCCTGAAACACAGCTTAAAAGGATAGCCGCAAGAAACGGCAGAGCAGGTGCAGAAGTCTTTATAAACAAATGGATACCGCTTGAGGAAAAATATTTTTCCGCTTATGACCTGCAAAAAAGGTGCAGATATGTTGTGAATGCGGATTGAGCAAAAAAGCTCCGAAAGTTATGCTTTCGGAGCTTTTTGTGTGCCTTTTGTTTGAAAATTATTTCCAAAGGTTTTTATATATTTTTACAATATCTTTTCTTGTAACATTTTTTATTGTGTTTGCAGGTGAGCCTGAATCAATAGCGTCATCTGTCATTTTGTCAATTGCTTCAAAAAACTTGTCTCTGTCTATACCGTATTCCTCAAGTGTAGGAATTTCGCAAGTTCTGCAAAGCTGAGAGCAGGCATTCAGAAATGCTTCTGCGGCGGTTCTGTCATCATCTGCTCTGTGAGCAACTTTGATTGCTCTTGCAAGGTCGGCAAATCTTGAATATGCGCCGTCAATTGCAAACTTGAAACATTCCTCTATCAGCATTGCGTTTGAAATGCCGTGCGGAACGTGGAAAAGCGCTCCGATCGGTCTGCTCATTCCGTGAATTATAGTAACTGAAGCGTTGTTGAACGCAACACCAGCCTCAAGAGCGGCAAGGCTCATTTCCTCACGGGCTTTTATGTTTTTTGGCTCAGCGTATGCAACAGGCAGGTTCTTGAAAATTCTCTGAACAGCGCTGATTGCAAGGTCATCAGTAAGCGGCTGAGCCTTTCTTGATGTATATGCCTCAGCAGCGTGGCAGAGAGCGTCAAGACCGGTTGCCGCTGTGATTGACGGCGGAGCCGTAACTGTAAATTTGGGGTCGTCTATTGCAAGATCTGGCATAAGAACGGGGCCCTTTAACAGCATCTTAATATCTCTCTTTGTATTAGTTATAATGGTAAACTGCGTTGCTTCCGAACCTGTGCCGCTTGTTGTAGGAATTGCAACCGTTGGGGGAGTGGGAACAGAGATTGTCTTTCCATAGTAATCGTCTATTTCTCCGCCGTTTGTGGCAACTGCGCCTATGGCTTTCATAGCGTCAATCGGTGAGCCGCCGCCGAGAGCAATAAGAAAATCACAGTTTTCGTCTTTGTACTGCTTTATGCCCATATCGATTATAACATCAGTCGGTTCTGAATTTACGCCGTCAAATACCGAAAACTCAATTCCGAGTTCGTTAAGTATCTCTTCAACCGGCTTTACATTGCCTGAACGTACCATAAATCTGTCAGTAACAATAAGCGCTTTTTTACCAAAATCGGCAATAAGTTCCTTTGCATTATTAAGCGCGTTTTCGCCGTATACGATTTTTCCCGGCATTATAAACTGGTTTCCCATTTCAACACATCCTCTTTGCCGCAAATTATAATTTTTAACAAACATATATATTTTAATCTAAATAGAGCAAATGTCAAGCGGGAATTTGTGTCTCTGTGTTATTTGCTTCGCTCGGAAAAGGTTATTAATAAAAGTAAAAAATCCGTCTGCATAATGCAAACGGATTTTTGATATTTTTCTGCTTTATCAGAGAAGACCGTCCCAGGTATCAACCTCTTTTGCCTTTTTCTCTTCTTCGTCAAACCAGTGCTGTGTTACTGATTTGCTCTCGGTGAAGAATCTGTAAGCGTCTTTTCCAAGGCAGTGCAAATCACCGAAGAAGCTCTGCTTATGACCGCTGAACGGTACAAATCCAACAGGAACAGGGATACCTACATTGATGCCTACCTGACCACCGTCAGTGTATCTTGCAAATTTCCTTGCGTAGTAACCGCTCTGTGTGTAAATAACTGAGCCGTTGGCGTACGGACTTGCGTTCATAATGGCAAGTCCCTCGTCAAAGTCTTTACATCTCTTTATGCACAGTACGGGGCCGAAAATCTCATCTCTGCCTATGGTCATGTCTTCAGTTACGTGGTCGAATACGGTAGCGCCGATAAAGTAGCCGTTTTCATATCCTGCAGGAACTTCGGGATTGCGTCCGTCAACAACAAGTTCTGCACCCTCGTCAATTCCTTTCTGAATATCAGCAAGAACTTCCTTGTAGTGCTTTTCGTATGTGATGGGGCCAAGGCGGGTGTTCTTATCCCACGCAGGTCCGCAATTTACTGATTTTATCTGATTTTTAAGTTCTGCAACAAATTTATCTGCAATTGATTCCTCAACAACGCAGCAGGAAAGTGCCATACATCTCTGACCGGCGCAGCCGAATGCAGAGTTTATAACGCCTGCAACTGTTCTTTCAAGAGCGCAGTCTTCCATAACAAGAGCGTGGTTCTTAGCCTGGCAGAGAGCCTGACATCTCTTGCCGGCAGCTGCCGCTTTCTGATATATCTTAAGACCAACTGGAGTTGAGCCAACAAATGTGATGCCTTTGATATCCGGGTGGTCAAGAATTGTGTCTATTTCGTTTCTTGAGCAGGTAACAATGTTAATAACACCGTCAGGAATTCCTGCCTCTTTGTAAAGAGCACCTATTCTCATAGCTGTTCTCGGTGTGAGTGACGCCGCTTTGAGCACTATTGTGTTTCCGCAAGCTACACAAACGGGTGTCATCCAGCCGAAAGGTATCATAGCGGGGAAATTTACAGGTACTATACCGGCAAAAACGCCAAGCGGTTCACGGTATTTTACCGTGTCAAATCCTGTGGATGCGTCCATAAGGCTTTCTCCCATCATAAGTGACGGAGCCTGTGTGGCAAGTTCTGTGCCTTCCTGCGCCTTTCCGACATCGCCTGCAGCTTCGCCCCAAGCCTTGCCGTTTTCTTCACACACAAGCATAGTAAGTTCGTCCATATGCTCAATCAAAAGTTCACGAACTTTATAAAGTATCTGTGCTCTTTTTCTTGCAGGGGTGTTTCTCCAAGCAGGATAAGCAGCTTTTGCAGCTTCAATTGCTTCAAGTACTTCATCATTTGTGCAGCACGGAGCCTGACCTGTTATTTCTCCAGTTGACGGATTGTGCAGGTCATACCATTTGTCGGTCTTTGACTCTTTGAACTCACCGTTAACAAAATACTTAAGTCTTTCCATATTTTTACCTCTCAAATATATACTTCATCTGTCTCTTATACACATCTGACGCTGCCGACGAATAGCCTTGTGTAG
>URIN01000172.1 GCA_900547915.1 uncultured Clostridium sp.
TTATTGAGTTATAAACAATTAATAAACATTTACTTTTTGTGTTGAAAGTTCACAGCGGTTTTATTAAAATTATACAGAAAACACTAAAAATCAGAAACGGAGATTATTCAGATGGAATATACTTCAAAATACAATGTTAGAACTACAATGTATCAGCAGTTTGAAAATTCCGCTAAAGAAAGAGGCAAAAACCCCTGCCTTTACTATTACAACAACACTTTAAGCTGGAATGAAACTGCAGAACTTGTAGACAAATGTGCCGCAGCGCTCAAGGCAAACGGCGTGAAAAAAGGAGACAGAGTTATTATCTGCCTGCCGAATATGCCGCAGTGTATTGCCGCTATCTACGCAGTAAACAAGATCGGCGCAGTAGCTTCTATGCTTCATCCGCTTTCAGTAAAATCAGAAGCTGATTATGCCATTCGCCTTGTAGGCGCTAAATTCGCGTTCTGCTTTGACGTTTCCGAAAAAGCATTCAAGGATAACCCTGATGTAACGGTAGTTAAGTGCAAAACTGCATCCTATTTTCCGAAAAATCCTTACGGCTTCATGGCAAATCTTATTTATAAGAAAAAGATTAAGGGCAAAACCGCTCCCGCAACAAATGTTAAAAAGCTTATTGACTGGTCTGACTTCCTTAAAGAGGGCGAGAAGTACATAAAGGAAAACGGCGTGCCTGAAACGGAAACAGATTACACTGCCACTGCCGCAATCATGATGACGGGCGGTACAACAGGTAACCCCAAGGGCGTTATGCTTACTTCCGAAAACATCAACAACCTTTCCTATGAACTAGTTGATGTTGTTACAACCGTTCTTGAAATGCAGATAGACCAGGATAAAGACGGTATGCTTACAGCACTTCCGGTTTTCCATGGCTTTGGCTTTGCGCTTTGCATGCACGTTTCAATGTGCGTTGGAATGGCTCAGTCCCTGTTCCCGCAGTTTGATGCAAAAATGTGTTCAGACGCCATAAAGAAATATCACCTTAACTATGTTTTCGGTGTTCCTGATTTCTTTGAAAAGGTTTACAAGGCAGGCTATCTCAAGGGCATAGATATGAGCAATATGAAACTTATCGGCTCAGGCGGAGACGTTGTTCCATATACCCTTACAGAAAAAATGGATAGACTTCTTAAGGACAACGGCGCAAAATGCCACTTTGTTACAGGCTACGGCCTTACAGAGTGTGTAACCGTATGCACATTCACAGATCCGCTTCGTGAAGCTCCTCAGGGCTGCATAGGTATTCCTACATACAACATTGAGGCTATGACAGTTAAGCCAGGCACAACTGAAAAAGTTGTCGGCGAGGACGGCGAACTTTGCGTTTACGGTCCCACACTTATGCAGGGTTATTGGAACGACCCCGAAGAAACAGCAAAAATGCTTGTTAAACACGAGGACGGCAGAGTATGGCTGCACACAGGCGATATGTGCTATATTGACGAAAAGGGCGATATTTATTACCGTCAGCGTCTTAAGAGAGTTTACAAGATCAGCGGTTACCTTGTATATCCTTCATTCATTGAGGAAACTTACAGAGCAATGGCAGAAATTTATGACTGCTGCGTAATCGGCAAAGAGGACGGCGGCAAAACAATGCTTAAGCTCTTTGTAGTTAAAAACAAGAAATACGCTAAGGATGATGAAGAAGCTCTTACTGAGAAAATCAAACATTTCGGTGAGCAGAATCTTTCAAAATGGAGCCTTCCGAGAGAGATCGTTTATATTGACGAACTCCCCCGTACAAAGGTCGGCAAGGTTGATTTCAAAGTTCTCAATTAATTTAAACAGCGCCGCGGAACTGCCGCGGCGTTTTTTATGCGCCTTTTTCACAATACAGCAGTTAAACTGATTTTTGTGTTGCAGTTTATGCGCATATTTGTTAATATTAAGCTATCAAATATATTTATATATAAGGAGAAATCCAATGAACAGTCTGCTTGAAAAAGCGGTTAATTCCGTAGGTGGTTTTATAGCTTCACTCAATTCCGTTTCTCAGAAAAAAGTAGAAGCGGATATGGGCGGTGAAATTGATAAAAGTAATTCCGCACTGCTTGTAAAAGCAGCTCAGGAAGGCGCTGTGCTTCTTAAAAATGACGGTGTTTTGCCGCTGACTAACAATGAATGTATATCTATTTTCGGCCGTGTGCAGTGCAACTGGTTTTATACAGGATACGGCTCAGGCGGAGAGGTAAACAGACCTTATGAGGTAAATCTTGTTGACGGAATACGCAAGTGTGATGATTTAACGATTAACGAAAGGCTTGCGCAGAAATATGAGAGCTGGTGTGCGGAAAACAAGATAAATGATGCCGTATGGGGAATGTGGCCCCGCTTTTATCCTGAAATGCCGATAGAGGCGGCGGATATTTTCAGAGCGTCAAAGGAATCCGACTGTGCCGTTATAGTTATAGGCCGTTCATCGGGAGAGGACAGAGACTGCGCTCTTGAAAAAGGCAGCTGGTTCCTGACTGATGACGAGCGCCGCCTTTTAAACACCGTTACGGATTATTTTTCAAAGACGATTGTTATACTCAATATCGGCTGTATTATGGATATGGCGTGGGTTGAGGAATACGGTGATAAGATAAACGCCGTTTTGCTGATGTGGCAGAGCGGTCAGGAGAGCGGAACTGCGGCGGCTAATCTGCTGTGCGGAAAAGCAAATCCCTGCGGCGCGCTTACGGACACCGTTGCAAGAGAGTATACCGACTATCCGAGTGCCGCTGATTTCGCAAACCACGATTTCAACAACTACACCGAAGATATTTATGTGGGTTACAGATATTTTGAAACTTTTGCACCTAAAAAAGTAATTTACCCGTTTGGTTTCGGTCTCAGCTACACCGAATTTGAGACTTCTCTCAAAAAAGCAAAAGCAAAAGAGGACGGCTTTCACTTTACGGTAACCGTTAAAAACACAGGCAGCCGTGCAGGCAAAAAGCCCGTTATGCTGTATATCGAAAAACCGCAGGGCGAACTAGGCAACCCAACAAGAGAACTTGCCGCTTTCGGCAAGACAAAACTTCTTGAACCGAATGAGGAACAGGAAATTGAGTTCTTTGTTTCAATGTATCAGCTGCAATCCTATGATTCACAGGGCGTTTGCGGCTATATTTCTTCATATATCACGCAGGCAGGCGAATACAGCTTTTATCTCGGCCAGGCAGTTGACAGCGCAGAAAAAGTATTCAGTTATTTTCAGGAAAAGACAGCACTTTACGAGCAGCTTTCTGAAAACCTTGCCCCCGTGCAGGAATTCGACATAATCACGCCAGTTAAAGGCGTAAACGGATATATACCCGTAAAAAGGCCGTGTCCGCTGAAAAAGACTGATTTAAGACAGAAGATAATTAATGAACTTCCGCAGACGCTTGTTCCGTCCGACAACAACGGTATTTCACTGTTTGACGTGGCAGACGGCAAAGCAAAACTTGAGGATTTTGTTTCAACTCTCAGTCTTGAAGAACTTGAGGCGCTGACACGCGGCGATTATACGATGGACAGCAAACTCGGCGCAAAGGGCAACGCAGGTGCGTTCGGCGGCGTTTTGCAGTCACTCAGAGACAAAGGCGTTCCCCCAGTTATCACTACGGACGGCCCCTCAGGCATACGCCTTAGCGCAAGGTGCACGCTTATTCCGATAGGAACACTGCTTGCCTGCTCCTTTGACACACAGCTTGTTGAAGAAGTTTACACCGCTGTTGCGGCGGAAATGCTTGAGCGCGGCACAGATGTGCTGCTTGCCCCCGGTATGAATATACACAGGAATCCGCTTTGCGGCAGGAATTTTGAGTATTATTCGGAAGACCCATATGTTTCTGGCAAAATGGCGGCAGCGGCAGTGCGAGGAATACAGAGCAAGGGTGCTTCGGCGTGTCCCAAGCACTTTGCCTGCAACAACCAGGAATTTGCGAGAACGAAAAATGACTCACGTGTGTCGGAGCGCGCGCTCAGGGAAATATATCTCAAAGGTTTTGAAATATGCATAAAAGAAGCTGAACCGAAAAACCTAATGACTTCATACAACAAGATAAACGGCGTTTATAACCACTACGGCTATGAACTTTGCACCGATATTCTGAGAAATGAATGGCATTACAAAGGCAATGTTATGACTGACTGGTGGATGCAGAAAGGCAGAAGCCCCGAATTTCCGTGTGTGCGTGATCAGGCATACAGAGTAAGGGCTCAGGTAGACGTGTTTATGCCGGGCGGAAAACGAACAGGAAAGAG
>URIN01000173.1 GCA_900547915.1 uncultured Clostridium sp.
TAGGAGTCCGTCTCGTGGGCTCGGAGATGTGTATAAGAGACAGTGTTTTATGCGTACATTTACACTCTTTCATAACTTCCTCCAGTATACCCCTATGGGGTATTTTGATTATACTACTAAAATATATTTTTGTCAACCCGAAATGAAATCAACAATAAAAAAGCCTCCATATAAGGAGGCTTTTAAAATATTTACTTAATTTTCAGGCACTTTTACTTTGCTGTTGAATTTATCAAGAATAAGAGCAACTGCAATACCTACAACTATGCAAACTATATTAATAATAGCTTCTTTTACACCCACGGTAAAACTCTTAAAAGGAATTATAACTACTGTTGCAGCAATTACTATACCTATTATACCGTGAAAAACAACGCTATAATGTTTATTCATAAGACTATCTATCGCTTTTGCTAGAAGAATAACTGTCAGCAAAGCTCCTATTCCTGCCGGAAGTATAACTTTGAAATCGAGATTACCTATACCTTCAACAAGTGGTGTGTATAAACCTAAAGGCATAAGCAGGGTTGAAAAACTCATACCGGGAGCAATGACACTAAGAGCAATACAGAAGCCACAGAACAAATACCATCCAAAATTAGGTACTATTGTAACATGAACGGCATTAAGTCCAAGAAGCAAAGCAAGTACAACAACAAAACAGATTGCCATTGAAACAAAAGAACCTTTACTTCTTCCTTTTTCTCCTGCTTCTCTGAAAAGGGACGGCATCATGCCTGCAATAAGGCCAACAAACAGACACACTGACGGATCAGGGTACTTTGTAAGTAAAAAGCCGAGTAATTTTGATATGGCAAGAAAGCCAATGCCTATACCTATCACAATGGGTATAAGAAGTTTAGCATGCTTTTTTATTGCCTTAAAGGGATGTGAAAGCAATTCCATTATGGGTTTGTAAACACCAAATACTACGCAGAGAACGCCGCCTGATATTCCCGGCAAAACAGCACCTAGACCTATTATAGCGCCATGAATAAGCCGCATTATAATTTGGGCTGCTCCACCATTCTGTTTTGACTGATTATTGTCGATTTCCGTATTATTGTTACTATTTTCCATATAAAACTCCTATATAGTTTTTGCTAAATTATATGCTGCTTGTGTTGCATTAAATATTCTGCCCGATTTTTCACAATCACCGATTGCATAAACATTATTATACAAACTTTTCAGTTCATTATAAAGAGAATTATCAGGTCGAACACCCATTGAAAGTACTACAGCATCACAATCAATATTATATTTTTTTCCTGATTTAAGATCTTCAACAGCAATACCTCGCGGAAGTATGTCAACAAGTTTAGTTGAAGTATAGAACTCAGTATTTGCAGATTCAAGTTTAGGCATAGCATCATCCAACTGCTGGAACCACGCACCGGGAGCAATTTTGTCTGCCATTTCAACAATAGATATTTTATTACCCTGTTCTATCAAAAGTTCCGAAGTCTCCAGTCCTGTCATACCAGAACCTATAACACAAATTCTTTTGCCGTTAAATTTAACTGATCCGGCTAAAACATCTGCAACCGTTACAACATTCTCACCTGAAAACGCTTTAGGATGAACCGCAGTGGCTCCTGTTGCAACGATAATAATTTCAGGTTTAAAAGAAGCTACAATATCTTTATCGGCATTTACACCATATTTTATCTCAACGCCTTTAGCAATGCAGTTGGTCTCAAGATCTTCAACACACCAATGCAGTTTTGCTTTGTGCGGTGGCTTATCAGCAAGATTTATCTGTCCTCCTGCGCAATCAGCCTTTTCGAGCACGGTTACACTAAAGCCTCTGTCTGCAAGAAGTTCAGCGGCACAAAGTCCCGCTACACCTGCACCGATAACAAGAACCTTTCTGCCATTACCGTCCTTTTTCAGTTTTTCATTCTCTCTTCCAATAAAAGGATTTACAGAGCAATTTCCATGTGTGCCTTCATAGGCACCGTTCATCATACTTTCAAAACAATAAAGACAGCATATACATCTTTTAATTTGATCTTCTTTGCCGCTTTCAACTTTCTCTACCCAGTGCGGATCAGCAATATGAGGTCTGCCGAGTGACACAAAATCCTGTATACCGGCTTCTAGCTGCTCTTCGGCCTGTTTTGGAGATCTAATCAAATTAGCAGCGATTACTGGAATATTTACAACTTTTTTGACTTCAGCAGCAAGATTTTTACGCCATCCGCACTCAAAAGTAGTTGGCTCAAGCCAGTAATTAAAGGTATCATAAGCAGCTGATGAAACATCAATTGCATCTATGCCTTTCTTATCAAGCATCTGAGCCATTTTGATGCCTTCGTCAAGTCCGTAGCCTTTCCCATTCTCTCCTATTCTATCATACATCTCATCAACAGTGAGTCTTACAATTATAGGAAAATCCGGTCCGCATTTTGCTCTTACATCATCGATGATTTCATTCAAAAATCTCATTCTGTTTTCCAGAGAACCGCCATATTTATCAGTTCTGTGATTAGTAACAGGAGATAGAAATTGCTGTATCAAGTAACCGTGGCTTGCGTGAAGTTCAACGCCATCGCATCCGGCTTTTTTAACTCTTAAAGCAGCATCACCAAACTGAGTGACTATTTTTCTAATCTGATTTACAGTCAACGCTTTATTGGAACTTTCAGAAAACTTGCTTCTTTCACACTTACTTGGAGAAACCGTTTTAAAGAACAGATCCTTTTCAACCATTTTTTTACCAAGCGGAACAATACTGCCATAAAGGAGTTTTGAATAAGCATTGCCTGGAAGTATTTTATCCATAGCATAAGAAATAGGTACTGTATTAATCATTAAATTAACATTCTGCCTGCCGGGATGATGAAGCTCCACAAACAGCTTTGCACCATGCTTATGTATTCTTTGAGCTAATTTACTTATAGAAGGAATGTTCCTGTCTTTAGAAGCAGACAGCTGACCAAAAGAAGAAGCTCCGGTCAAATCATTAACTCTTGTAATTTCCGTGATTATAAGACCAGTGCCGCCCTTTGCGCGCTCTTCATAATAATTCATCATCTGTTCAGTTGCATCGCCGCTGAAAGTGCCAAATCCCATAAGCATCGGCGCCATAACAACTCTGTTTTTAATTTCAACATTTCCTATCTTCATAGGGCTGAAAAGCATATCGTAAGAAATAATAATCACCGCTTTCTGCTAATAAAAAAAGTATAACATTTTCATAACATTAAATCAACGAAAAAAAGCGCCGTAGTTACGGCGCTTATTCTTTTTTATTTCTTTCTATTCTTTTTGGCTTCGTCCTTTGCCTTTTTCTCAGCAACTTTACGTTTAGCCTCTTCAACTATTCGCTTCTGCTCTTCTTCATGAGCCTTAGCAGCTTCTTCGCGTTCAATAGCTTTCTTAAGTTCGTTTTCACGCTCTTTTGCTTCTTTTGCAGCAACCTTGTCAAGACGCTCTTGTTCAAGTGTTTCGTCACTCTTAGCAGGCGCAATAACAACTGCTATATTTATAGCAAGAGCAACAACAAACAGAACAGCTGCAATTATATATCCCCAGAAAAATCCGCCGCTTATATCATATGCAGCAAACTCTCCTACAGAAAATGCCTTAGCATCAGCGCCGATACCTGCAGCAGCAGAGAAAAGTGAAACTGCTACTATAGAAAATGCAATAGTAATAACATCAAATGTAATAGCAGACTTTGTTTTCGGCTTTTTACACTTAATAATATTCATAAAGAACGCTATAACAATAAACAGTGCTGAAAGGAAATAAAATATTGTACCAACAACAATAAAAGTTGACGGTCCAAAGAAATTTTCAAACTGAATATTTGACCATATCAATGAAAAATTATTAAATAGCTGAAGAAAAACATCAAGCGCTGACTTTGCACCAGTAAATGAAAAAAGTGTAAGTTGAAAGCTTTCTCCCGTACTGTTTACATTTGCCCATGGAATTATGAACGCAAAGGCAGGTAAAAATGTAAGCACAAATCTTACAATTCTGAGTTTTGTACCGAAAAGTGAATAACGAACTCTGTTCATTGTTCTGTAAAACACAGTAAACGCAGCTTCAGCGTTCTTATTATCCTCTTCAAGTCTGCCGACCCAGTTGTAATTCGGAATAGATACTCCGCATTGTTTGCATTCAGCTTTAATATTCCACCAAGGAATATGTCTGCCACAGTTCGGGCAAGTTGCCATAGAGACACCTCTTATCAAAAATACTAAATAATATCTGTCTC
>URIN01000174.1 GCA_900547915.1 uncultured Clostridium sp.
ACGGAGAAGGAATACTAAAAGCTTTTAAACCCGAAAAGGTGGTGATCTCAACATCGCGCGGAAGCGGTGAGTTAAACAGGGTGTATGTTGCCCTGAGCAGTAATGTGAAAAAAGGGGAGTACAGGGGGCTAATAAACCCAAAATCAGTATCAGAGGTGCAATATGCTCAAAAATATTAAACTGTTTTTTTCAAGAATAATAAATAGGCTTTTTAAAAAGAATTGTTATTACATAAACGGCCCTGAAACACTGCCTCCTCCGCTCACAAAAGAGGAGGAGGACACCGTAATGCGTGAACTCAGAGAGGGTAACGATACACACCGAGATTTGCTTGTAATACATAATCTGCGTCTCGTTGTCTATATCGCTAAAAAATTTGAGGGAAGCGCAACCTCAACGGAAGACCTCGTTTCTATTGGTACAATCGGGCTTATGAAAGCGGTCAAAACTTTTGACCCTCAAAAAAATATAAAGCTTGCCACTTATGCTTCACGCTGTATTGAAAATGAAATTCTTATGCACCTGCGTAAAATAAGCAACGCAAAGTTTGAAATGAGTTTTGACGAACCGCTCAGTATTGACTGGGACGGTAATGAGCTTACGCTAAGGGATGTTCTCGGAAGTGAGCCCGATGAAATTTCAAATGATATAGAGTATAATGACGAAAAAGATCTGCTTTTAAAGATAATTCTTTCTCTTCCCGAAAAAGAGCGTGAACTTATGAAAAAACGTTTCGGAATTCTCGGAGAAAAAGAGCATACGCAAAAGGAACTCGCTGATCTTATGGGGATTTCTCAAAGCTATATCTCACGCCTTGAAAAAAGGATAATTTCAAAAATCAAAACTCAGATAATGAAAGAATACGTATAATATGTACGCGGCAGTTACTTTTTGCCGCACATTGTTATTCCTGAACAACGCTTCTTCTGAAGAGCAGGCTTATGCACCAGATGGCAGCAAGTCCGACAAGGCAGTAGATTATTCTTGCGATAACGCTGTCCTGACCGCCGCAAATCCAGGCAACGAGGTCGAATTTAAAAAGACCGATAAGACCCCAGTTAAGTCCGCCTATTATGTTAAGGATCAATGCTATTCTGTTTATAATCGTCATTTTCTCATCTCCAAATAATAAAGTCGTTAGTATCTTGCCCATACTAACGACTTTTTATTCTTTTATTTGATTTTTAAATTTTTGTCATTATAATTTCAGCATTGCCTTCAATCTTGTATTCTCCGAAACCTGCGGGAACGAAAAAGCTGTCTCCCTTTTTAAATTCCCTTGAGTTTATTTTTCCGCAACCGTCAATAATAAGAATATGATTGAAACTGCTGTTGTCGGCGTTAAGTGTGATTTCACTTTCACAGTCATATCTGTAAACAGTGAATAAATCGCATTTTGTGAGCAGCTGCTTTTTACCACCGCTGATGTTTTCAGGTTCGCCCTGCGGCTTTGTGCCGTATTTCGGAGGTTCTGTAACTGTTACGTCAACTGCTTTGTCTATGTGCAGTTCTCTCGGCTTTCCGTCCTTGCCAAGTCTGCCGTAGTCATAAACACGGTATGTTGAGTTGCTGTTTTGCTGTATCTCCGCAATCAGTGTGCCTTTTCCTATTGCGTGCACAGTTCCTGCCTCAATAAAGAACAGATCACCTTTTTTAACTTTAACACTGTTTAAAATTTCTGGCAGAGTGTTGTTTTCTATTGCTTTTCTGAAATCTTCTTTTGAAATTTTATTTTTGAAACCGTATATAAGCTGAGCATCATCGTCTGCGTCAAGAACATACCATATTTCTGTTTTTCCGAATTCATGTTCAACTCTTTTGGCATATTCGTCATCGGGGTGTACCTGAATTGAAAGGTTGTTTTTGGCGTCTATTATTTTTATAAGAACAGGGAAGTAATCAAATTTTTTGCTGTTTTCGCCAAGTATTTTTTCGCTGCCCTCAGTGTCAATGACTTCTTTGAGCGTCTTTTTGTCGTATTCGCCTCCGTCAATCGTGTTCATGCCGTCCTTGTGGCAGGCAAGCATCCAGCCCTCTGCAACGGGGTCTATATCCGTTTCCATTTTGAAATCATCACGCAGGCGTGTACCGCCCCATATATAGTCCTTAAAAACGGGACTCAGTTTAAGTATATCCATTTTAAACACCTTCTGTAAGTCAAATTTAAAGTATAATTATAATATCAAAATTTTACTTCACATTCAAGGCTTTATAGTGTAAAATATATTTCGGTAATTTGAAAGGAAGTGAAGTTATGGCGTGCCTTAATATTCAAAATCTTACACTCTCGTTCGGGGATAATACTCTGTTTGAAAACATTTCATTTGAAATGGGGGATAAGGACAAGGTTGGCCTTGTCGGTTATAACGGTGTTGGCAAAACTTCACTTTTTAAAATTCTTACAGGGGAGTACAGCCCCTCATCAGGCGGAGCTTTTATCGGCAAAAATGTAAAACTAGGATATATGGAACAGCATTCTTGCTCAGATAATAAAACTGTTTATGATGAACTTGTTTCTGTTTTTTCTGACCTTATTGAAATTGAAAAAGAACTGGAGCATATTTCCGAAGAGCTTACACATAACCCCTCTAAAGAACTTATCGCCCGTCAGGATTTCCTCAACGAGCAGTTTCTCAGAAACGGCGGAGCAACATATAAAAGCTTAACTCGTTCCGCGCTTATCGGTCTCGGCTTTACAGAGAGCGATTTCTCAAAACCTACTTCAACTTTGTCGGGCGGTCAAAAATCAAAGCTTATACTTTCAAAGCTGCTTCTTTCAAGGGCAGATCTGCTTTTGCTTGACGAGCCTACAAACCACCTTGATATTCATTCGGTTGAATGGCTTGAGGGCTTTTTGTCATCATTCACGGGTGCTTTTATAGTTATCTCGCACGACAGATATTTTCTTGATAAAGTAACAAATAAAACGATTGAAATAGACTGTAGAAAACTGCGTTCATATAAAGGTAATTATTCGGAATTTCTTGTTAAAAAAGAAGCCGAACAAAAAGCAATTGCCGAAAAATATGAAAATGACTTAAAAGAAATAGAACGTCTTGAGGGCATTATAGAGCAGCAACGCCGCTGGAACAGAGAAAAGAATATAAAAACAGCGGAGAGCAAGGAAAAAGTTGTAGAAAGAATAAAGGCTCAGCTTGTCCCTCCCGATTCTGTACATAAAAGGATACGCTTCGATTTTACTCCTAAGTGCGTTTCAGGCGAGGACGTTTTAAGTGCCAACGGACTTTCAAAATCGTTCGGTGACAAAAAGATATTTGAAAACGCTTCGTTTGATGTAAAAAAAGGTGAACGCGTTTTCCTTGTTGGCGATAACGGCTGCGGCAAAACAACTCTTTTAAAGATACTTATGGGTGATTACACTCAGGATACGGGCACTTATAAATTCGGAGCAAATCTCTTTACGGGATATTTTGATCAGGTGCAGGAAAAACTTGACCTCAATAAAACAGCTCTTGAAGAAGTGTGGTCCGCATTTCCGGCTATGACGGAAACAAATGTCAGAAATGCTCTTGCTGCATTCCTTTTCCGAGGAGATGAGGTGTTTAAGCGCCTTTCTGATTGTTCAGGCGGTGAGCGCGCAAGAGTTGCGCTTTTAAAACTTATGCTCGGCAAGTATAATTTTTTGTTGCTTGACGAGCCTACAAATCATCTTGATGCCTATTCCAGAGAAGAACTTGAAAATACTCTGCTGAATTACTCGGGAACAATGCTTATAGTATCTCATGACAGATATTTTATAAATAAACTTGCCACTTGTGTACTTGAACTTACTGAAAACGGCATTAAAAGATATATGGGCAATTATGACGATTACTGTCAGGCGAAGCTTTTAACTTCTCAGCCTGCCCAGTCAGCAGAAAAACAGACTAAGCCGGAGAAAGTCAATGATTATAAACTTCGCAAGGAGCTTGCAAGCAGACAGAGAAAACTCAAAACCGCGGTTTCAAGGCTTGAAAGCAGTATAGAGGATCTGGAAGACGAAATCGCACTGCTTGAGGAAGAACTCAATTCTAATCCTCCTTACGAGCAGTTCCTTGTCATAAATAAAAAGCTGGAGGAAAAAACTGCCGAAAGAGACGCTCTTTTTGAAGAATGGACTGAAAAATCAGAAGAATTGACAAGCATATCCGATTAAATTATATGTCTCTTATACACATCTCCGAGCCC
>URIN01000175.1 GCA_900547915.1 uncultured Clostridium sp.
GAAGTCACCAAGATAGACAGGGAAAAGAAAGTCGTTAAGGCAGGCAGAAAAGAATATCCGTATGATAAACTTTGCATAGCAGCGGGCTCAAAGCCGTTTGTGCCGCCAGTTGAAAATGCCGACGGCTGTAAAAACGTATTTACTTTCCTTGATCTTGCAAGTGCAAAGGCGCTTAAAAAGGCAGTAAATAAAAAGACAAAAGCTGTTGTTATCGGCGCCGGTCTTATAGGAATGAAAGCCGCGGAGGGACTTTCAAAGATTTGCGAAAGCGTTCACGTTGCGGAACTTTCACCGCGTGTACTGCCGTCAATTCTTGATGAAAAAAGTGCTGTGTTTGTAAAGAAATATCTTGAGGAACACGGCGGACTTTCATTTCACCTTCAGGATACTGTTGTAAAAGCCAATGTTAAAGGCGGATGCGTAAAATCCGTACTGCTCAAAAGCGGAAAAACACTTGACTGTGATGTTCTCGTTATAGCGGTAGGTGTACGCCCTGAAACAGCTCTTGCCGAAAAAGCTGGACTTGAAGTTAACAGGGGTATCATAGTAGACCAGAAAACTATGCAGACAAGTGATGAGAATATATATGCTGCAGGCGACTGCACCGTTTCGGTAGATATGCTTGACGGCTCAAACAAGATAATCGCTCTTTGGCCAAACGCCGTTTATCAAGGTATGGCAGCAGGCTCGCACATGGCGGGCGGCAGCCTTGATATGGGTGGCGCATACAGTGTAAACGCAATTGACTTTTATGGTTTGCGTATCTGCACCTGCGGACTTATCAATGCGCAGGGTGAGCAATATTATGACAGAATAAAAACAGGCGGAAATTCATATAAACGTCTTATATTCGAAGGCTCAAGGCTTGTGGGATTTGTACTTATCAATTCAAGCGAGAATGCAGGAATTTATACAAGCCTTGTATCAAATAAGATTGACCTGAGCACTCTTGAGGGCGATATTATGGAATCACCTTCGCTCTTCCTTTTTAACAAGGAAACAAGAACTCAGAAACTGACGGGAGGTATTGCCTTATGAGCATTGAAGCAGGACTTCAGAGATATGAAACAGTTAATGACTTGATAAAGGCTGAGCTTTCCGTAAAAAATAAAGTAACAGTCAAAAACGTAAACGGCCAGAGATACATTGGCTGCACTCTGGATTCCGGAAAGACCATTGAGATACACGGAACACCGGGAAATGATTTGGCTTGTTACCTTAATGGCGGCAAGATAGTTGTTTACGGCAGCGGTCAGGACGCAGTCGGAAACACAATGAACGGCGGCGAGATAATTATTCACGGCCACAGCGGAGACGCTCTCGGTTATGGCATGAGAGACGGCAGCATTTATGTGCGTGACAATGTTGCATGCCGCGGCGGTATCCATATAAAAGAATTTGAGGCGATGAAGCCTGTTATCGTAATAGGACAGAACGCAGGTTCGTTTTTAGGCGAATATATGGCGGGCGGTACTATTGTCCTTCTTGGTCTCAACCTTAAGCGCGGTGAAAAGCTGTTTGGCACACACTGTGCTTCCGGTATGCACGGCGGCAAGATATTTGTTCGCGGCGCTTTCCCAAAAGAGAATCTTTCTCCGAATATTAAAGTGTCTTCCCTAACAAAAGAGGACGAAAAAGAGCTTGAAGGCTATGTAAAAAAATACTGCAAGTATTTCGGGGCGGATTATAAAGATGTAATGTCAAAGCCTTTCAAGAAGCTTTCACCGGCAACTTCAAGACCGTACGCAAATCTTTATACACCTAATTGATAAAGAAACGGGAGCGTTAATCTATGTTCAACAGTATTCACGAGGAATGCGGAGTTTTCGGAATATTTGAAAATAAAACAACTTATGTTGCAAGGGCTGCTTATCTTGCGCTTTACGCGCTTCAGCACCGTGGGCAGGAAAGCTGCGGTATAGCTGTTAATGATGACGGCGTTTTCACCCACCACAGGGGAGACGGTTTGGTACCCGATGTTTTTACGAAAGAAAAGCTTGAGGGCCTTGGAATGGGCAATATGGCAATAGGCCATGTGCGTTACTCAACAACGGGCGGCAAAAATCATAATAATATTCAGCCGCTTGTAATAAGGCATATAAAGGGAAATCTTGCAGTTGCCCACAACGGCAATCTTGTAAATGCGGCGGAACTCAGAAAAAGTTTCGAACTCGGCGGAGCAATTTTTCACGGTACTTCCGATACAGAATCTATAGCTTATTCAATAGTAAGAGAGCGCCTTACAAGCAAAAGTACGGAAGAGGCTATATCTAAGGTTATGAACCACCTCAAAGGAGCCTATTCCTGCGTTGTAATGACAGCTACAAAGCTCATCGCTTTCAGAGACCCTATGGGTTTCCGTCCGCTCTGCCTCGGGCAGACTGATGACGGTGCGTATGTTGTGGCGTCTGAATCCTGTGCGCTTGACACTATCGGCGCAAAATTCATCAGGGATATAAAAGCCGGCGAGATACTGACTATCAGCATTAACGGCCTTAGTTCAGATACCTCACACTGCGTTGAAAAGCCGTGCGGACTTTGCGTGTTTGAATATATTTATTTCGCCCGTCCCGATTCAGTTATAGAGGGCGCTTCGGTTCAGCATGCAAGAATAAAAGCGGGTGAGTTCCTTGCAAAGGAAAATCCTGTTGACGCTGATATAGTTATAGGAGTACCCGATTCCGGGCTTGACGCCGCTCTAGGTTATTCAAACGCAAGCGGTATACCGTACGGCATAGGCTTTATTAAAAATAAATATATAGGCAGAAGCTTTATTCAGCCAAGCCAGGATATGCGTGAAGATGCTGTAAGAATAAAACTCAATGTAGTTAAAGAAAACATAAAGGGCAAACGTGTTATAATGATAGACGATTCGATTGTGCGCGGCACAACCTCCGCAAGAATCGTAAGTCTGCTTAGAGAGGCAGGCGCAAAAGAAGTGCACGTTCGCATTTCTTCACCTCCGTTCAAATTCCCGTGCTATTTCGGCACTGATGTTGACAGCCGCGATAATCTTATTGCCTGCAAGTATAACTCCGCAGAGGAGATTGCCCAAGTAATAGGGGCAGATTCTCTTGCATATCTTTCCGTAGAGTCAACACATCATCTTGCGGAAAATACGGGCATGGGGTTCTGTGACGGTTGCTTTACGGGCAAATATCCTGTTGAGGTACCAAAGGAACAGCCGAAAGATAAATTTGAAACAAAGCTCAACAGATTTTCTCAGTATTATCAGGTGCTTGACTGATTTATGTCAATAATGATTAATTTTAAATCAGCACTTGACTAATCATTAAAAATATAGTAAATTATATGGGCGGAAATAATCCGCTCTGTATGCAGATGTGTCCGAGCTGGCCGAAGGAGCACGATTGGAAATCGTGTAAACGGCGAACACCGTTTCAAGGGTTCAAATCCCTTCATCTGCGCCAAGAAAGCCCCGAATATCGCATTGTTAAGCGGTATCCGGGGCCTTTTTTTCTTTTTGCTAGCGTATATGGCAAGCATCTGTTTTTTTCAAGACTTCTCAATAAAAACCGCTCTGCTGTTTTTGCAGAGCGGTTTGCTGCTTTTAAATATTAGTGTAATCTGCGCAGGCAGGTCTTTTTTATGATTGCATTGCCGGACAGTCGTCTTTGAAAACGGTTTTATCAAGGATGACAATGGCGATTATAACAGTCAGCAGTCCTACGGCGCCGCCCATTGCAACATCGGAAAGATAATGTGCTCCCATTACAAGTCTTGTAACGGCAACAACGCAGGTGTATACAAACGGCAAAATGAAACAGAGCTGTCTGTGGTTGTATGCTTTTTTACTTATGTACGGCAACAGCATCGCAAGAAAACTCATTGCGGCGCCTGCCGTGTGGCCGCTGGGAAAAGATTTGTTGCCGTTTATGCCGTTTATAACATACCACGGCGTAAATGCGTCATAGTTTCCCATAGCAAGAAGATCTCGAAAACGAACTCTTCCCCACAGATATTTCATTCCCTCAATTGCTGAAAGCTGAACTGCCATTACTGCTATTCCCGCAACAGCAAGTACTGCTATAGGCCTTTTTAGATGTTCGGGTATTTTTATAAATTTAGCGCCAAATATAAGTGTAAGCGAAAATCCAATTCCGTATACTCTGTCTCTTATACACATCTCCGAGCCCACGAGACGGACTCCTATCTC
>URIN01000176.1 GCA_900547915.1 uncultured Clostridium sp.
GACAGATACAGGTCTTTTGATACATACTATTTATATAAATAATCAAATTACTGATTATTTTCCTCAGCTTCCTTTGCTGCCTTTTCAGCCTTGCGCTGGGCGCGCTTTTTCTTTGCCTTATAGCCAAGCAATTTATCAAGGTGCTCCTGAGGTGTTGAGCAGGCTCCGAGAGTAACTGTTTTATCACCGTAAATCCCGTGAAAATCCGAACCGCCAGTAAGAAGCAGTTTTTTCTTTTTACAGATTTCGGCAAGTCTTTCGATGTCCTCATCGCTTGCAAGCGGATGCCAAACTTCTACACCGTCAAGGCCCATTTCAACATATTTGTCTATCTCATCAAAGTTATCAAACTTGCTGGGATGTGCAAGAACAGCAATACCGCCTGCTGAATGTATCTCGTTTATAACTTCCTCAACGCTCGGATATTTTGTAGGAGCAAGAATATTCGTTTCGCTCTTCTCATCAAACAAAGCATGGAAAAGATCACCGAATATCTCATCTGTATAACCGGCATCCATAAGAGCGTGCATTATATGCTGTTTAAAAAGATTGGTTGAACCTGAAGCGTGGCTTATTATGAAATCTGACGTAATGGGAAATCTGCCTGCTGTTTTGAGCATCATTATCTGACCCGCACGTTTGCGTGCAACAGAAGTACGCTTGCATATGCCCTCAAGCCTGTTTGGCGCATCAGCAAGATATGAAAGAACATGAACTTTTTTTCCTGCGTCAAAATCAAAAGCAGAAATTTCAACTCCCGGTATAACATTAACACCGTAACGCTTACCGATCACCTGCCCTCTTACTGTTCCGGCAAGGCAATCATGGTCTGTTATGGCAATAGTATCTATTCCGCTTTTTTTAGCTATAACAATAAGGTCTTCTATGCCCACAGAGCCGTCACTCAGCTTTGTGTGGCAATGTAAATCTGCCGCCATAACCTCTCTCCTTTAATAAAAAATAGTATTCCGCAATTCAAAATTTCTATAATACAATTATTATAACATTACTGCCTAAGTGTTGCAATACTTTATAATTCAAAATTTGGCATAATACACAAGATTTTTACCTTATTTTAGTTATTCTGAACAACTAAAGGTAAAAACTTGCCATTAATCTAATTTTTGTTCAATAAATTTCAACTGCCTGTATAACTCAGCAACGGGAAGCCCCACAACATTAAAGTAATCTCCGTCAATTTTTTTTACTAAAAGAGAACCTTTTCCCTGTATGCCGTAAGCTCCTGCCTTATCAAGGCATTCACCTGTTTTTATATAAGCGCGAATCTCATCATCAGAAAGCTCATAAAATCTGACTTTTGTTTCGCAGAAAAAGGAACGCATCTCCGTGCCGCATATAAGTGTAACGCCGGTAAAAACGCTGTGATCCCTGCCTGATAAAGATTTGAGGATATTAAACGCATCCTCTTCGTCTTTCGGCTTGCCGATGATTTTATTTCCGAGTGCCACTACCGTATCAGCACCGATAATAATTTTATTGCTTGGGGCAAGCGCAAGTGCCTTTATTTTTGAAAGATACAGCACAGCGTCACTAGGTACTATTCCTTCCGGCAGACTTTCATCAACATCTGCGGCTTTACACTCAAAATCGGGCACAACAAGGTGCAAAAGTTCACGCCGCCTTGGTGATGCGGAAGCAAGCAATATTCCTTTTTCAGACATCAGAACACTCCCCTGTAATAAAGACCTCTTGTAAACTCAAAATCTGCGGGACTGCCGCTTTCATACATTGAGATAATCTTCTTAACCTGCCCTACATTTTCATCTGTAAAATAAAAATGCGCAAAATCTGTTTTAACATCATTCATTTTATCTGCCAGATAAACCGGCACTGAATTAAGTATCTCAACACACGGATACGGTGAGCAAACCACCTGAAAAATTTTGCCTTTTCTGTCTTTCAGGTAGCCATGCCTGCCGCACTTTTCACAACCCACCGTACTTTTAACAGGGCAGTTTCGGGTAAGCATAAGCGGCAGTTTGCCGTATGCTATAATTCCAGTATCGGCGGCATTTATCCTGTTTGCCTCTGAAACAGTAAGCTCAAACGAAAGTATTGGATGAGGCACAAGACCTGCTGTGACGGAATTGAAAACATTGAGACCAAAATCACCGCAAACCTCAAAACCCATATCATCAGCAAGTTTAAGCGAGCCTATATTGCCGCAAAGCGCATATTTTACGCCTGCCTGCTTAAGTTCCGAAAGCCGGGACTGAAGTTTTTTTTCACATCCGAACAGCCCTCGCGGCAGTTCAACACCGGCATTATATTTTACAAAATCATCCGTTTTTGCCCATACGGGTAAAAATATTCTTTTAAACGGATGAGATTCAGGTATTTGCTCAGCACTTGAAAAGCGTGCGGTAAAACACGGTGATGCGCTGCTGCTTACTCTGTCATTGGGCATATCCAAAGATTTTGAAACAACCCGTTTCTTTTCGTATACGGATATTTTTTCTACGGCTCTTCGGCGCATATCATTGATTGCACTGGCTGGTAGAATAAGTCCGTCATCAATATCCGCACTAATATTTCCTGCATAAAACTGAGTGCCTCCGAGCTTGGAGAGCCTTGATTTTATGTTTTCTTCTGTGAGCGGAGTATGTAAAGCATCCTCAGGGACACCGCCTGTTATAACGGCTGTTCTTCCGAGAGCACTTGCCGTCAGCACTGCGTTGCTGCCGCGGTGCATTTCAAAATCCATATCAAGTTTTACGATTGGGTTTTCCTTTTCATAAAGGTGAGAAAGCTCTTTGAGCACACCGGAAGCTGCAACAACGTCTTCTTTATTTCTGATACCGAACATATCAGCACCCGTTTTACCGTCAAAATAGCCGCTGGTGAAACCGCTGCGGCTGAAAACGCTTTGCAGAGTATTTTTTGTTTTTTGTGAATAGATGCCTTCAACAGCTTCCCTAACAGCGGTAACTGCCGCCGCAACATATTCGGGACGTTTCATTCTGCCCTCTATTTTAAGGCTTATGACTCCGAGATCATTTATCTGTGACAGCCTTTCGATAAGGCTAAGGTCTTTAAGACTTAACACATACCTGCCCTTAGAACACGCTGAAAACGGCAGACGGCAGGTTTGGGCGCAAAGGCCTCTGTTTCCGCTCCTCTGCCCTATCATAGCGGACATATAGCACTGACCTGAAACGCTCATACAAAGTGCACCGTGCACAAACATCTCAAGTTCCATATTGGTAGAAGCCGATATTTCTCTTATCTCATCAAAACTCATCTCACGGGGAAGCACCACGCGTGAAAAGCCGAGTTTTTCAAGTTCCGCAACACCTGAGGGCGTCATAACGCTGGTTTGAGTGGAGGCATGAAGTTTTGCATCCGGAAAACATTTTCTCATCATCTGAGCAACGCCGAGATCCTGCACTATAAAGTTATCAATACCACAGGAAAGGGCATGAGAAACGAGATTATAAGCCTCTTCAACCTCGCCGTCTTTACAAAGCGTATTCACGGCAAGATGTATCTTTACACCGCGCGCAAAACAGTATTCGGCGGCACGTTCAAGCTCCTCATTATTAAAATTGCCGGCATTTCTGCGCGCGCTCAGCGATTTACCTCCCAGATAAACCGCGTTTGCGCCGCATCTTACGCCGGCAACAAGCGCATCCCACGAGCCTGCGGGAGCTAAAATTTCAAATTGCATATGATCAGAACACCCGAATCAGCCGTTAAGTTTTTCTCTTAAATTAGAGATCTCTCTGTTGAGCCTTTCTATTTCCCTGCGGGCAACATCAACCTCCATACGCGCTCTGGCGCTATCCTCAAGATAATCTTTTATCTGAGCTCTGAGATTATCCGCAGAAGCAGTTGCTTTTTTGCAAGAATCCGCCTGATCAAGCGCAACGAGCACCGCACACTGCATTGAAGAGAGGCTAGGATTCTGAGAAGAAATATTTTTCATTTCGCTGTCAATAAACTCGCCAAGCTCTTCCACATAATCGGTATCGTCATCGGTAATAATCGAATAAGTTGCGCCGCAAATTTTTATCTGAACTTTATTTTTTCCCATATTTCACACTTCCATAAATTGAAAATAGATAGTATTACTAATTTAGTATAAC
>URIN01000177.1 GCA_900547915.1 uncultured Clostridium sp.
ATAGGAGTCCGTCTCGTGGGCTCGGAGATGTGTATAAGAGACAGGTTATAAACAAATATGTTCGCATAACAATAGGCACTGATGAAGAAATGGACATTTTCCTTGAGAAGACAAAACAGTATCTTGCTAAGTAATACTGAATATACAATGAAAACCCCGGAAGCAATGCACTCCGGGGCTTTTTATTATATTTATGATGCTGTTAAGATACTTAAAACAATAGAAGCTGCAAACAAAACAATATTTGCACCTATTATAAACGACTTTAAAATATCATATTAAATTCCGAAAGTTAATAAAAAGTAAAAGCCACTGTAAAGATGATGCCTTTACAGTGGCTTTGTTATTATTCTGCCGTTTTTGGTTCGTCAGCAACGGTGTTCTCACTGTTAAAAGTGAATTTTCCGTCCTTGAAATCGGCAACATAGTTGCCGCCTGAAACGACTTCTTTTTCAAGCATAAGCTCTGAAAGAGGGTCTTCAATCTTCTGCTGGATAGCACGGCGAAGAGGTCTTGCACCGTATACATTATCAAATCCCGCATCAGCAATTGCGCTGATTGCTTCATCAGTAAACGAAAGTTTGATATCCATTTCATCAAGTCTCTTTGTAAGAGTCTTAAGCATACGCTTTGCGATTTCCTTAATATCATCTTTCTCAAGGCGGTTGAACACGATGATTTCATCAATTCTGTTGAGGAATTCGGGTTTGAAAGTCTTTTTCAGATCTTCCATAACAAGCTCCTCAATATTAAGGTTTTCATCAGTGTTGTCACCGAAACCGAGTGCTAACTGATTGTTTGTTATCTTGGATGCGCCCACATTTGAAGTCATAATGATGATGGCATTCTTGAAAGAAACTTTTCTTCCCTTTGAATCGGTGAGCACACCGTCCTCAAGAATCTGAAGAAGCATATTGAATACATCGGGGTGAGCTTTTTCAATCTCATCGAAAAGAACTACCGAATAAGGCTTTCTTCTGATCTTCTCGGTAAGCTGGCCGCCCTCTTCAAATCCTACATATCCCGGAGGTGAACCTATAAGTTTAGATACGGTATGCTTTTCCATATACTCACTCATATCGAGTTTGATAATAGCGTCCTCCGAGCCGAACATAGCCTCGGCAAGAGATTTACAAAGTTCTGTTTTGCCGACACCAGTGGGGCCTAAGAATATGAACGAACCAAGCGGTCTGTTGGGGTTTTTGATACCTACTCTGCCGCGCCTGATTGCCTTTGCAACGGCGGATACGGCCTTATCCTGACCTACTATCCTTTCGTGCAAAATCTTTTCCATGTTGAGAAGTCTTTCTGACTCCTCTTTTGTAAGCTGTGTTACGGGAATACCCGACCATGAAGATACCACGTTTGCAATATCCTCTGTTGATACCTCTTTTATCTCCTTGCCGGAAAGGTTCTTCCATTTTTCCTTTTCCTCGTCAAGCAGCGTCTGGAGGTCTTTTTCCTTGTCCCTTATCTTGGCGGCATTTTCAAAATCCTGGCTCTTGACCGCTGATGCCTTTTCCTGTTCGAGACGTTTTATCTCCTGCTCCATGCTCTTAAGGTTCGGTGGAGCTGTAAAGGCTTTGAGCCTTACACGAGAAGCCGCCTCATCAATAAGGTCAATCGCCTTGTCGGGCAAAAATCTGTCCGCAATATAGCGTGAACTCATTTTAACAGCGGTTTCGATAGCCTCATCGGAGATCTTTACCTTATGGTGCGCTTCGTATTTATCACGCAGACCCTTAAGGATTTCAACGGTCTCCTCCTCAGTCGGCTCGCCTACCATAACGCTCTGAAAACGTCTTTCAAGAGCGGCGTCTTTTTCAATATTCTTTCTGTACTCGTCAATGGTGGTAGCGCCGATTACCTGAATCTCACCCCTTGCCAGAGCGGGTTTAAGAATATTAGCGGCATCAACAGCGCCTTCAGCAGCACCTGCACCGATAAGTGTGTGTACTTCATCTATGAAGAGGATAACGTTTTTGGCGTTTTTAACCTCATCCATAGCCTTTTTGATACGCTCCTCAAAGTCGCCTCTGTATTTTGTGCCTGCAACCATTGAAGTAAGATCAAGCGCAACAATCTTTTTTCCGGAAAGAAGTTCCGGTACTTCGTCCTTTACTATCTTAAGGGCAAGACCTTCGGCTATTGCCGTTTTGCCGACACCGGGCTCACCAATAAGACAGGGGTTGTTTTTGGTACGCCTTGAAAGGATCTGAATAACCCTCTCGATTTCCTTTTCCCTGCCGATAACGGGATCTATACCGCCGTTTGCGGCTTTTTCAGTTAAATCTGTGCCGAACTCATCAAGAGTAGGCGTATTGCTTTTTCCCTTTTTGCCGCTCTTTGAGCCGCGGAACTCTGCGTTAGGTCTTGAAAGATCATTTACAAGTTCCTCTGTAAAGCTATCCGCATCAACACCGCAGGCATTAAGAAGCTTTACTGCGCCGGAATCGCCCTCTCTGAGCAATGCAAGAAGCAGATGCTCTGTGCCCACAAAAGAATTTCTCATACTTCTTGCAAGCTGGAAGCTCACCTCAAGCACACGCTTTGCCGTTGGTGTAAAATCATTCGGCGAAAGCGCTGTGGGGTTTCCCACACCTGTATTCTCTTTGATAAGTTCTTCTATTTTATCGAGCGTTACGCCTTTTTCAGTCAAGAGCTCCGCTCCGTAACTTGTGTTTTCTTTAAGAACACCTATAAGTATGTGTTCAGAGCCAATATATGCGTGGCCGAAATTCTCTGCCGCTTTAATTGCAAGATTTAAAACATCGTTTGCTTTCTGAGTAAAACTATTAAACCTATACATAATTATTCCTCCTATTAATGTCGGAATGAGCCGCAGCCGTTAAAAAAGTTTGTCAAACCGACATTTTTCTTACATCTTCCGCCCTGAGTTTCTGAACGGACTCGGGGCTGTTTTCGCAGCCGTGCGCGGTTAATACATTACCGTCCGCCATAGTATGTATCATGGCGGTGATATCATTTATATTGCAGTCAAAATAACCGAGCGCGGCTCCGAGCCTGATATCAGAAGCAAGGTCAATGAACTCGGCGTAACTAAGGCGCCTTGCCATTTTTAGTGTGCCCATACTTCTGTAAAGTTTATCCTCCCAGTATTCACTGTTTTTCATTGTTGCCCTGAGATTTCTTTCCTGCATTGCTATCTGAAGCGCCACAGAAGAAATATTGTCCATAGCCTCTTTTTCGGTTATGCCTAAGGTAACATGATTTGTAAGCTGATAGAATGCACTTCCCTCACCGTAAAGCGGGCGAAGTGTCAGACCGAGTTTGCCCACAAGTGAGGAAAGGCGGCTGACTGAGCCGTTTTCCCTGATTGCGGGAAGGTGCAGCCCAACGGAGATCTTAAGACCTGTGCCGAGATTTATGGGGCTTGCAGTGAGAAATCCGAGTTTATCATCAAAAGCGATAGGCAGACTTTTAAGGAAAACATCGTCCACTTTATCCGCCTTTTTATAAGCCTTTTCAATCTCAAGCCCGCTTGCAAAAGCGCTGATTCTGATATGATCTTCCTCGCAGAGCATTACTGAAACACTTTCATCCTCTGTTGTGAGAAACGCTCCCTTTTCACGTGCAAACTCAGGACTTATCATCTGCCTTTCGGCATAAGCCGCCGCCTGCGCATTACTTTTTCCTGAAAGGTCAATAAGTTCAAATTCTCCTGCAAGGTCTGAATTTTTAACGCAGGCATATAGTTTTTTAACTGTGCTGCGTTTAATTTCAGGACTTAATTTATTTTTAAAAGGTGTGTCACTAAGATTTCTGGCGAGCCTCACTTTTGAATAGATGATAACATCGTTATCGGCTCCGCCCTGGCCGTACCATTTGCTCATTTATTTATCCTCCCCGGTAATTTCCTTGATTTTATCTCTGAGAACCGCAGCATCCTCAAACCTCTGTTCCTTGATAGCAAGCTGAAGATCATCCTGCAGTTTTTCAAGTTCACTCTTTGCCTGCGGCTGTTCCTCTTTCTTTTTATCAGTTTCTTTATCGGGAACTTCTGTGTAAGTAATGTTTTTGCCTACATGGCTTGCGTTTCCATGGAGCTTAAAGATTGACGGCTCCA
>URIN01000178.1 GCA_900547915.1 uncultured Clostridium sp.
CTACACAAGGCTATTCGTCGGCAGCGTCAGATGTGTATAAGAGACAGGAACACGGAATCGCACGGATTGTCTGTGTCTGCGTCACAGTCATATCCTATGCTCTCTATAACTTCATGGGTGTTGTGGCACGGCTCGTATCCTTTAAGTGAACAGTTGAGCCTTCCTTTGCCGTGAGTGTACTGCACAACTTCCTTTGCGTAGTCATACATAGTAGAAACAGGCGCCGTTCCGTTTATCACAGCAAAATCGCCGAGAGTTTCGGGAGCGTCAAAACTGCCGCTCATGCGCTGAATATCTGATATTGCCCTGCCCACATTTTCGTTCGGCACTTCAAGCGTGAATTCGTAAACAGGTTCGAGCAGCAGGCAGTTTGCTGAACGCAGTCCCTGCCGCACCGCTCTGTATGTTGCCTGCCTGAAATCGCCGCCTTCAGTGTGTTTGGGGTGCGCTTTTCCCGAAACAAGCGTTATTTCCATATCGGTAATAGGGGAGCCTGTAAGCACACCTATATGTGTCTTTTCATATAAATGTGTAAGTATCAGCCTCTGCCAGTTTTTATCAAGCACGTCTTCTTTGCACTGCGCCTTGAATACAAGACCGCTGTCCCTTTCGGCAGGCTTGAGCAGCAGGTGTACCTCTGCATAATGCCTAAGCGGCTCAAAATGCCCAATGCCCTCAACAGCGTCTGTTATGGTTTCTTTGTAGATTATGCTGCCTTTTGAGAACGTTGCGCTTATGCCAAACCTTTCGGCAATTATTTTCTGGAGTATCTCAAGCTGAACATCACCCATAAGCTGCACGTGTATCTCGCCCAGACGTTCGTTCCACACTACTCTTAGTTGTGGGTCTTCGCTCTCGAGTATTTTCATCTTTTCAAGCGCCGTGTGCGCGTCAGTGCCGTCAGGCAGTTGCAATTTGTATGTAAGCACGGGCTCAAGCACAGGCAGACCCGTGCTCTTTTCAGCACCAAGTCCGTCCCCAGGCAAAGTGAATGTTATGCCCGTAACGGCGCAAACAGTGCCGGCATTTGCTTCGTCTGCCGTTGTGAATTTATCGCCCGAATATATCCTTATCTGATTTATTTTTTCTGAATTTTTGTTTTTATCCGATTTCAGTATTTCCTTGACTTTTAAATTGCCGCCCGTAACCTTTAAAAAAGTAAGGCGCTGCCCCTTGTCTTCTGAAATCTTGTAAACTTTTCCAGCAAACTCACTGCCGTATTTCGGCATCTGCGTGTATGTATCCAAACATTCAAGAAATTCGTTAACGCCTGTCAGTTTAAGCGCAGAGCCGAACATACAGGGGAATATTTTTCTGCTTTTAATACACTTTGCAATGTCTGATCTTTCAATTACACCGTTTTCGTAATAATTGTTTAGTAAATCTTCGTCACACAGCGCAATGTTTTCGTAAAACTGTTCTTCGTTTTCGCGGCCGAAATCAACACAGCCGTCACTGAATTTCATTTTAAGTTCGCTTAAAACACGCTCTTTGTCTGCACCGTCAAGATCCATTTTGTTTATGAAAATAAAGCAAGGCACATTGTATTTTGAAAGCAGTTTCCACAGAGTCTGTGTGTGGCTCTGAATACCGTCCGTAGCGCTTATAACAAGCACGGCATAGTCAAGCACCTGAAGTGTTCTCTCCGTCTCAGCGGAAAAATCCACGTGCCCGGGGGTATCAAGCAGGGTAAACTGTGTGTCATTGTATTTCATTACTGCCTGTTTTGAAAAGATAGTTATACCTCTGTCACGCTCAAGGGAAAAAGTGTCTAAAAATGAATCCCTGTGATCAACCCTGCCGAGTTTTTTAATATTGCCGGATTGATAAAGCAACGCCTCTGAAAGAGTTGTTTTACCCGAGTCAACATGAGCAAGAATACCGATAACAATTTTTTTCATCTTTTCACCGTGCCAAGTCTTGATTTGATAAAGTGTATTATACCACACAGCACCTTTGTTGTAAAACAATAAAAAATATAGGCCCCGCATTACACGGAGCCGGTAAGTCGGTGTATATCGTAAAAACTAATCTGCTATTTCAAAAGTTATTTCGACGCCTGAATTTCCAACTGCTTTTTCCAGTCCTGTTGTGTCGGTAATTCTGCCCAGCGGTGTGTAGCTGTAAGAGGTACTGAAATCCTTGTAAAACAGAACTATGCAGTTGTTAGAGTACAGCATTAGGTCACCCGGATGTATCATATCGGGTCTTGATTCGTCTGTCGTCAGCGCTTCGGAAAGATAGTAATATTTTTCATTGCCGTGCAGGTCGCTTGCATTAACCGTCATCGGCAGCATTGACGTAAATTCTTTTGCCGCATAGTTGTCATATAGTTCGGCTGTAAAGCATTCTCCGTTTACCGTGATTTTGATTGTGCTCATATTGTTTTCCTCCGTAATTGCCTGTGTCTTTTCACTAACAGATACTTCTGCGTTTTGCGTACTGCTTTGTGTTTGATGCTGGGTTTCGTTTGTTTTATCTGCTGAATTTGTGCAGCCTGTTATTGAAAAAGCAGTAATAACGGCGGCAAAGCATAGCAGGGCTGTTTTAAATAGTATCTTTTTCATACTGTGCCTCTTATTTTACAGCGTTTCTGATAAACTCTTCGATTTTGTCAAAGGGTATAATATCAGTTCTGTCATAAAGATCTGTGTGCACGGCGTTCTCAATTATCATAAGTTCCTTGTTTTCTTTATATGGGTTGCCGTTTATCATATCCGCGTATGCGTCTTTTGAAAAATAACAGGAATGAGCCTTTTCACCGTGAATAATAAGCACAGCGCTCCTTATCTCATTGCTGTAACGCAGTATGGGTTGGTTCATAAATGATATGCAGCCCGTAGCGTTCCAACCGCCGTTTGAATTTAGGGAGCGTTTGTGGTATCCACGCTCTGTTTTATAATAATCATAATAGTCTTTAACAAAGAACGGAGCGTCATCGGGGATTACATCTGCAACACCGCCGGCAAGTGCGTAAGAGCCGTTTTTGAAGTCTTTCGTTCTCTGCGCGTTGAGTGCGGTTTTCTTTTTATAGCGCTCCTCCTCACTGTCCTCTGCGTCAAAATATCCGTTTGCGTTTACACGTGTCATATCATACATAGTTGAAGTAACCGTGGCTTTTATTCTTGTGTCGATTGCCGCTGCATTAAGCGCCATTCCGCCCCATCCGCAGATTCCTATTATCGCAATCTTGTCTGGGTCAACATTTTCCTGAACGCTGAGAAAATCTACCGCCGCCTGAAAATCTTCCGTGTTTATGTCGGGGGAAGCCATGTATCTCGGCTCACCGCCGCTTTCTCCCGTGAAAGACGGGTCAAAGGCTATTGTCAGAAATCCACTTTCCGCCATTGTCTGCGCATACAGACCCGATGCCTGTTCCTTAACCGCTCCGAACGGTCCGCATACCGCTATTGCCGGCAGTTTGCCGTCTGCGGTTTTAGGTGTATACATATCTGCCGCAAGTGTTATTCCGTAACGGTTGCAAAACGTTACTTTTTTGTGGTCAATTTTCTCGCTTTTCGGGAAAGTCTTGTCCCATTCCTGTGTGAGTTTAAGTTCTTCTTTCATTGCCGTTTCTCCTTTGCTTTTTTGTCTTTTTGCTTCATTATATATAACATGTGGTCAAGGCAGTCAATCTTATACTGACTTTTATGCAGCTCTTTAAGCAGAAGTGTTTTTTGCTCTTTAAGCATACGGTATTGACTGATGAGGTCTTTCTCTTTCTCATATTCAAAAAACTTTTTGATTTGCAGTTCGTTGAACCCAGCGTCAGTCAGGTTGCGTTTCGTTTTAAAAATTCGGCTGTCAGCAACAGTGTTCATTTCTATCTGCCTCCGTTCAATTTGATTTTAACTTAATTCTCTTACGATAGCAAATACCTTGTTTCTATCGGGTGCTATGCTTTACACACATATCATTGTGATGTATAATATAAAAAGAAAGGGGAGTTAAAATGGAAATCCGTGTGCTTCGTTATTTTCTTGCCGTTGCCAGAGAGGGCAGTATTACTGCGGCGGCAAATTACCTTCATCTTACTCTGTCTCTTATACACATCTCCGAGCCCACGAGACGGACTCCTATCTCG
>URIN01000179.1 GCA_900547915.1 uncultured Clostridium sp.
TCTACACAAGGCTATTCGTCGGCAGCGTCAGATGTGTATAAGAGACAGAAAATTACCACAACCAAAATTTAAAGTCAATAATAAATTGACACAGTCGGTAATTTATTTTACAATATTTCAGGTGATATAAATGAGAATTAAAAAAGCAGTAAAACTTATTAATGATATTAATGCAGACGCGCTTATTCTTTTCAATGAAAGTAATATGCATTACTTTTGCGGGTTTTCTCCAAGTGAAGGCGTGGTCTTTATTCTTAAAGACGGAACAGGTTATCACATTGTTGATTCAAGATATACCGAAACTGCACAGAATTACGCAAAGAAAACAGGTCTTAAAGTTTGTGAACCGAATGTAACTTTTAAAGAATACATAGCAGGCATATGCAAGAAAGCAAATATAAGGACTATTGCATTTGAGGACGAAACCATTTCACTTAAAACATTCACAGCCTATCAGAACGCTATCGGCTGTGAATTTAAAGGCATCGGAACTGCTCTTATGGAAATAAGAAATGTGAAAGAGCCTGAAGAAATCGAATATATGAAAAAGGCAAACGAAATTGCTGAAAAGAGTCTCTCTGAACTTCTAAATCATATTAAACCCGGCAAAACAGAAAAGGAACTTCAGGCATATTTTGATTACATCATGCTTAAAAATGGCTCGGACGGTGTTTCTTTTGACACAATCTTGCTGACAGGAGCTCACACCTCCCTGCCGCACGGCGTTCCGTCTGACAGAGTGGTAAAGAAAAATGATTTTGTGCTTATAGATTTCGGTGCAACATATAATGGCTATCATTCCGACATGACAAGAACTTTTGCAGTTGCTAGCGCAGATGAAGAAATGAAAGAAATGTATGAACTGGTACTTAAAGCTCAGTTAGCCGGAATCAATGCTCTTAATCCAAACACAGCCTGTGCTGACGTTTACAAAGCCGCCTATGATGTACTTGAAGAAAAGAAAATGGGAAAATATTTTCGTCATTCACTCGGGCACGGCGTAGGACTTGATATTCACGAAGGATACAACGCATCCCCGAGAAGTAAAGACATATTTCTTCCGGGAAACGTAACTTCTATTGAGCCGGGAATCTATATTCCCAACAAATTCGGAATAAGAATTGAAGACGTGTGCCTAGTAACGGAAAGCGGCAATGAGGACATATCAACATTTCCTAAAAAACTTACAATAATTTAATACATTACAAAATTTACTCTATAATACAAAAAGGCTGAAGCATTGCTTCAGCCTTTTTGCTTAATTAAATATTACCGTACTGTATTTATATATTTGTAACCGGCACTCTCAACAGCGGCTTTAATTTTATCATCTTCTGCGTCACCGTCAAGAATATAGGCCTTGTTTGCATTATGGTCTGCCTTTACAGTAACTCCGATTTTACTTAAAGCCTCTGTAACGTGCGCTTCGCAGTGCTCGCACATCATTCCCTCAATTTCAATATAAGGTTTTGTTTTTTTCTTAAAAATACTCATATCAATATCTCCTTTTACAGATTTTTTAACAATAGGTTTATTTAAATTAACAAGGTTCAGCCTCAAAGCATTCATAACTACACAAAAACTCGAAAGGCTCATTGCAGCGGCGGCAATCATAGGATTAAGAGTAATACCAAAAGCAGGTTCAAGAACACCGGCAGCAATAGGAATACCGATAACGTTATAAATAAACGCCCAGAACAGGTTTTCTTTGATATTGAGAATAACTCTGCGTGAAAGCGTAACAGCTTTTGGAATATCCTCAGGATCACTTTTCATAAGGACAACATCTGCGGCGTCAATAGCTACATCAGTTCCCGCTCCAATAGCAATGCCTGAATCTGCCCTTGTGAGTGCGGGTGCATCATTAATACCGTCTCCAACCATAGCGACATTTCCGTATTTTGAAAGTACACGAACTGTTTCTTCTTTGCCCTCAGGCAAAACCTTAGCAATAACTTTGTCAATGCCAACTGTCTGTGCTATTGCATTTGCAGTAATTTCATTATCGCCCGTTATCATAACAGGCGTCAGTCCCATTTTTTTCAGTTCTGAAACAGCTTTTTGTGCAGTTGACTTAACAGTATCTGCAACGGCAATAAGACCGAGAAAATCATTTTCAAAAGCGAAATACAAAGGTGTTTTTCCTTTTTCAGAAAGTTTACGTGATTTTTCAATGAATTCTTCTGGTATATCACAAAACTCTGATATATACTTATCGTTTCCTGCATATACCTTGACTCCTTCGACAAGCCCAAAAATTCCGTTACCTGCAACAGTTTTGGCGTTATCACAATCCATAAGTTTAACCTTGTTTGTATAACAATAATCTGTAATTGCCTTTGACAGCGGATGTTCACTCTTGCTTTCAAGAGCATAAGCAAATGTCAAAAGTTTTTCTTTATCATTTGAAATTATATCCGTTACAGACGGTCTTCCCTCGGTGACTGTTCCGGTCTTATCAAGGCACACAATATCAGTTTTTCCGCACACTTCAAGACTTTCAGCCGTTTTGAATAAAATTCCGTTTTTAGCACCTTTTCCGCTTCCTACCATAATGGCAACAGGAGTTGCAAGACCCAATGCGCAAGGGCAGCTGATAACTAACACCGAAATGCCGCGTGAAAGTACGAAGCCGGCACTCTGACCCGCAATAATCCAAGCAATCATGGTTACAATGCTTATAGCAATAACAGCTGGCACAAAAACTCCAGACACCTTATCCGCAATTTTAGCAATAGGTGCTTTTGTAGCAGATGCGTCTGATACCATTTTAATTATTTTTGAAATAGCCGTATCCTCACCTACCGATGTAGCTCGACACTTTAAAAATCCTGAGCGGTTTATAGTTGCAGCCGAAACCTTATTACCTGCTGTTTTTTCAACAGGTATGCTCTCGCCTGTAAGAGCAGACTCATCAACTGCGCTTTCTCCTTTAATAACAACGCCGTCAACGGGAATACTTTCCCCTGCCCTTACAACAAATATGTCACCTACTGAAACGTCCTGAGCCTTTATCTTTATTTCTATACCGTCTTTCACAACAACCGCAGTATCAGGCGCAAGTTTCATAAGACTTTTAAGTGCATCGGTCGTTCTGCCTTTTGAATATGCCTCAAGAGTTTTACCGACTGTGATAAGAGTTAATATCATTGCAGACGATTCAAAATAAAGATTTGAATGCAGAAATTCATGCGCTTTATTCAAATCACCAATTGATAATTCATAGCTCATAACAAACATAATAACAGTGCTATATATGAATGCTGCACCGCTTCCAAGTGCCACAAGCGTATCCATATTAGGCGAACGGTGAATAAGCCCTTTAAATCCACTTACAAAAAATCGACTGTTTATTATCATAACTGCAATGGTAATAATCATTTCAAAAAGAGCAATTCCCATTGCATTATTATTAAGAAAACTCGGCAAAGGCCAATTCCACATAGTGTGCCCCATAGACACATACATAAGCGGAATAAGCAAAATCACACTTGCTATAAGACGCTTTACCATTTTTGGCGTTTGAGTATCTTTAAGCGGATCTGAACTTCGTTCGTCAACAGCTTTTTTCCCTTTTTCAGTTGCTCCGTACCCGGCTTTCTCAACTGCACTGATAATTTCCTGCGGTGTTGCCTTTCCTTCTACAATCATGGAATTAGTTAAAAGATTTACTGAGCAGGAATCTACATCATCAAGTGATGAAACCGCTTTCTCTACTCGAGCCGAACATGCGGCACATGTCATGCCGGTAACATCATACTGTGCCAAATTATCACTTCCTATTTCAGCAATTTCTGAAGCGTAGCAATCAAATCGTCAACCGTTTCATATTTACCATCTTTAATATCCTGCTCAACACAGGTGCGAATATGATTTGAAAGCAGCTCCCTATTAAAAGAATTAAGAGCAGAAGATGCGGCAGCTGCCTGAGTAATAATATCCGTACAATAAGCATTATTCTCAACCATTTTTTTAATTCCGCGTATCTGACCTTCTATTCTATTTAAACGGTTCATCAGCGATTTGTATTCGCTTTCGCCTCTTTCTTTTGTTTCTGTCTCTTATACACATCTCCGAGCCCA
>URIN01000180.1 GCA_900547915.1 uncultured Clostridium sp.
AACCTGTGACCCTCTGCTTGTAAGGCAGATGCTCTCCCAGCTGAGCTATACTCCCTCAGTGCTATTTATTTTACCACAAAAAATAATAAAGTCAAGAGCTTTGATACAATTTATTTAAAGCATATTGCGTGCCGAAGAAAAATGTGTTATTTTAAAACCGTTAAGGAAAGGGCGGTAAAATATGAAGTTAATTAGCTGGAATGTAAACGGGCTCAGGGCATGCATGAGCAAAGGATTTGAGCAGTTTTTCAAAGAGGCTGACGCCGATATATTCTGCGTGCAGGAAACAAAATTGCAGCAAGGGCAAATAGATTTTGAACCCGAAGGCTATTATTCTTACTGGAACTATGCAGAAAAGAAAGGATATTCGGGCACGGCTGTATTTACAAAAGAAAAACCGATAAATGTAACTTACGGTATGGGTATTGGGGAACACGACAAAGAAGGCAGGCTAATCACGCTTGAATTTGATAAATTTTACTTTTTGACTGTTTATGTTCCAAACTCCCAGCGCGGACTTGCAAGACTTGATTACAGAATGAAATGGGAGGAAGATTATCTCAGCTACATTAAAGCACTTGACGAAAAGAAACCTGTTATATTTTGCGGAGACCTGAACGTGGCTCATGAGGAGATAGATCTTAAAAATCCAAAGACCAATCACGAAAATGCGGGCTTTTCGGATGCTGAAAGAGAAAAAATGACTAACATACTTGAAAGCGGTTTTACAGATACTTTCAGATATTTTTACCCTGACAGACAGGGAATTTACAGCTGGTGGAGCTATATGTTCAAGGCAAGAGAAAAGAACGCGGGATGGCGTATAGATTATTTTATTTCTTCAAAACGCCTTGACAGCAAGCTTATCAGCGCAGATATTCTGACTGATATTTTAGGCTCAGATCACTGCCCTGTTATGCTTGAGATTAAAATTTAAAAAATCACATTAAAATAATAAAATTTTTATTTACTTTTTTAAAAAATTGTATTAGAATTAAATTCGGTGGTCAACGGTGCTTATTATGAGCTTCGTATGCCCATTTTTAATTATAATATGTTTTTATTTTCAGGAGGCGCTCTTATGGAGAATCTTGGCTACTACAACGGAGAATACGGACTTATTGAAGAAATGAAAATACCCATGACAGACCGTGTATGCTGGTTTGGCGACGGTATTTATGACGCCACTTATTCACACAACCACAAAATTTTTGATACTCAGGCGCATCTTGACAGATTTTACAGAAGCGCAAAGCTGCTTGATATCAATATGCCAATTGAAAAAGAAGAGCTTGAAAAGCTGCTCAAAGAACTTGTGCTCAAAGTTGACGACGGCGACCAGTTCGTTTACATGCAGGTAACACGCGGCAGCGGACTTAGGAAGCATATTTACGATAAAGACATAAAATCCAACCTTTGGATAACACTTACTCCCTGCCCTGTTGCAGATACTTACAAACCTATTGACGTTATTACATACGAAGACAAACGCTTTTTATACTGCAATGCCAAAACGCTCAACCTTATTCCCTCCTGCCTTGCGGCAACTGCAGCAGAAAGAGCAGGTTGTGACGAAGCTATTTTCCATCGCGGCGATATAGTTACTGAATGTGCTCATTCAAATGTATCTATATTCAAAGACGGCAAAGTTATCACTCACCAGCTTGATGACAAAGTTCTTCCGGGAACAGCCCGTTTAAGGCTGCTTGCTTTTGCAAAGAAGCTCGGCTATGAGACCGAAGAACGCGACTATACTCTTGATGAACTTATGAATGCAGATGAAATAATAGTTCATTCCACGGGATCATTCTGTATTCCTGTAAAGACTGTGGACGGAAAACCTGTTGGCGGAAAAGCCCCCGAAATGCTGAAGAAAATACAGGATGCGCTTGTTGCCGACTTTGAGGAACAGTGCAAAGCAGACTGATTATTTAACTGATGATTTAAGAGGTTTATTATGACAAAAGAAGAACTTACCATTTTTAATGTTGGATGCAATCTTGACACACTTATGAACCTTGACCCCAGAGGATACGGCGTTTGCAGGATACTTTATGACGGCGCACGCAAATTCACCGGAGAGCCGCTTTCAACAAACGGCGCAAAGGGGCTTATAAAGAACATCAAAAAAGGCGAAAAAGTATTTATTTTCACAGGCTTCGTTCTGCTGCCTTGGGAAGAAGCAGAAACAGACGGAATTATTTCTTCCTGCCTTTTTGCAAAATTTATTATGAAAGCATTTGGAGCAAAACCCGTTATGCTGATACCGAGCCAGTGCAAAAAAGCTATAAAGGCTATTTCTCACGTGCTTGATTTTGAGATAACAGACGATATTGACGACAAGAGTGAAAACACTGTTACATATGTAGTTTTCACCAAAGAACGAGAGGAAGCCCCGGTTCAGGCAAAAGAGATACTTTCCCACGGAAAGCCATGCGCTGCCATAAGCATTGAAGCTCCCGGCAGAAACAAAAACGGATACTATCACAACGCTGTTGGTGTGAACACAACAGGTGTTGAGGCGAAGTATGACGTGCTGTTCAAAATGTGCAAAGACGAAGGGATATACAACCTTTCAATAGGTGACCTTGGAAACGAAATCGGTATGGCAGCAATTGAGGATCACATAAGAAAATATGTACCCTATGCTGAAATAGGCGGATGCAAAGCGGGCAGCGGTTTCGGTATTCTTGCCGACACGGTTGCAGATAACATAATAACAGCCACGGTTTCCGACTGGGGCTGCAACGCTCTAATGGCAGCAACAGCTTTTCTGCTTGGAAAGCCGGAGCTTTTCCATGATACTGAAGAACAGTCCGCTGCTATGGACGCTGCGGCAGCTGCGGGTATGCTAGACATGTACGGAAAACCGCGTCCCTATATTGACGGTATAGGAAAAAATATAAACCTTCCTCTTGTTGCCATGATGAGGGCGCTTATTGAATACCCCTCAACAGTTGAGGACAAAACACGCGAGTGGTTTGAGCACACGCTTGAAAAAGGATATTTTACACGATGAAAGCAAAATTTTTGCCGTGCGGGGACTGCGGAATAACCGTTAATTTCGGCAGTGAAATAAACGAACAAACGAATAAGAAGGTTACGGCTTTTACCGCAGCGGCTGAAAGCGCCGGTATTGATGGCGTTATTGAATACATACCGGCTTTCTGCAGTGCAACGGTCATTTATGACCCGTTAAAAACAACTCAGAAAGAACTTATAAAGCAACTCAAAAAGGCACTGAAGCACACGGACAGCGGCAGTGCCTTTAAACCCATGCTTTACAAGATACCCGTATGCTATGACGAGGAGTTCTCACCAGACATTGAAAGCATTGAAAAAATCACAGGACTTTCTAGGGATGAGATTATAGACATACACACATCACGCGATTACCCAATATACATGCTTGGATTTCTGCCGGGGTTTGCATATCTCGGTGACATGGACGAACGCATTGCGGCGCCGAGACTTGAAACTCCCAGAGTTAAAATTCCGCGGGGCAGTGTAGGTATAGGCGGCAACCAGACGGGTATATACCCGTCTGACTCACCCGGCGGCTGGAGACTTATCGGTAAAACTCCCGTTAGGGTATATGACAGCCGAAAAGAGAATCCCATTCTTTACCGTGCGGGAGACTACATAAGATTTGTAAAGATAACAAAAGAAGAATATCACAAACTTGAAGAAGAATGTGAAAGCGGCAGTTACACCGCCGAATGTGAGGAGGTGCGCCGTGGGAATTAAAATAGTTCGCGGCGGGCTGCTTACTACCGTGCAGGACGCCGGCCGCGCAGGATATATGAAATACGGCTTTTCACAGTGCGGCGCAATGGATATCAGGTCAATGAAGACAGCCAATATACTGCTTTCTAACGACCCTCTTGCTGCCGTTCTTGAAATGACGCTTACCGGTATTGCCGCTGTATTTACAGAGGACTGTGCCATATGTATTAGCGGCGGCAAAATTGAAGCTGCAATAAATAAAAAGCCGATAGTTACAAATAAAGTATACGAGATATCGGCGGGCGATGTTCTGATATGCGAAAAAATAAAAAAAGGCGTCAGAGCCTATC
>URIN01000181.1 GCA_900547915.1 uncultured Clostridium sp.
GCCTATGACAAAACAAACGGCTATGACTTCGTTTATTATAATCATGTTATAAAGCCTGCCCTTGTTGGCCTTGCCGGCCCTTGGATATCAGGGGGCATAGAATTCAACTGGCCTCAGCACCACAGACCTTCAACATTTTCTCCCGTAGATTATTCATACAGTGAAAATGAAGACGGCTCTGTTACTGCTTATGTGGGTGAAACGGATAGGATGTACGGAACAAAATCCGTTGCAAGCATCACTGTTTACCCTAAAAAAGCATATATCGAAATAAAAGGCCAGTTATACAATCCTACCGACTTTCCGCAAACGTTTTTATGGTGGGCAAATCCTGCCGTCAGTGTAAATGATAATACATATTCTGTATTTCCGCCTGATGTAAATGCGGTTATGGATCACGGAAAGCGTGCCGTATCAACCTTTCCTATTGCCACAGGCGAGTATTACAAGGTTGATTATTCAAAGGGTGTTGATATTTCAAGATACAAAAATATCAAGGTGCCGACTTCATATATGGCGGCTCACTCTGATTTTGATTTTATAGGTAACTTTGATGAGGGCAAAAATGCGGGACTCCTGCATATTGCAGACCACCATATTTCACCCGGCAAAAAGCAGTGGACTTGGGGCAACGGTGATTTTGGTAAAAAGTGGGATAAAAATCTGACTGATGAAGACGGCCCTTACATTGAATTAATGACAGGTGTTTATACTGATAACCAGCCGGATTTCACCTGGCTTAAGCCTAACGAGGAAAAAACCTTTACACAATACTTTATGCCTTATAAGGCAGTAGGCAGAGTTAGCAACGCAACAAAAGATATTGTTATCGGCGTTAATGAAAACGAAATAAAGGTTTATGCAACGGGTGAATTCAAAAACGCAAATATAAGCATAATTTCTAACGGAGCAGAAATATACAGCAAGAATGTAGATCTGTCACCTAAAGAGTGTTTTATTGATACCGTGGAAAATCTTGATGATTATGTGATAAGGGTTGAACATAACGGTAAGGTGCTCTGCGAGCATGAAAAATTTGTTCCTGACGAAATTCCTATTCCAGACCCTGCCGATGAATTAAAAGCGCCCAAAGATATTGATTCTTTGGAAGAGCTGTTTCTTGCAGGCCAGCATCTTGAGCAATACAGGCACGCAACAAGAAATCCCGCCGATTATTACCTTGAGGGTCTTGCAAGGGATAATACTGATATAAGGCTTAATAATGCCTATGGCTTATTGCTTCTGAGAAACGGTCTGATTGAAAAAAGCATACCGTATTTTAAAGCGGCAATAAAAAAACAGACATGGAGAAATCCCAACCCGTATAACGGGGAAGTATTTTATAATCTTGGTGTTGCTTATGAGCTTATAGGCGATCTTGACAACGCTTATGACTCTTTTTTCAAAGCAACTTGGTCTGCGGAAACGCAAAGCAATGCTTTCTTTCATCTTGCTTGCATCAGCTGTAAAAAAGGAGATAAAGAGCTTGCCCTTGAATTTTTAGATAAGTGCCTTATAGGTAATTATCATAATATGAAAGCAAGAGCGCTTAAAGCTGAGTTGATGAGCAATAATGATGCGTTTTTGAACGAGAGCTTTGAAATTGACAGACTTTGCTTCCCTGTTCTTTATCAATATCTTGATAAAGAGGAGTTTGTTAAGGCTATGGGCGGCAGACTTGTCAACTACCTTAAATTATCTCTTGATTATATTCAGTTTGGATTGTATAAAAAAGCAATAGATATCTTAAATCTTTGCAGTGCTCAAAGTCCGCTTGTAGAATATTATAAGGGTTATGCTTATTCGCTGTTAAATGATGATGAGAATGCAGTATCACACTTTGAAAAAGGCGAAAAATTAAGCAGCGATTATTGTTTCCCAAACAGTATTTACGAAATGCTCATACTTGAAAAAGCTATTGATATGCTTGATAAATCTCCAATGGCAAATTACTATCTGGGCAATTTGCTTTATGATAAAAAGCAATATGACAGAGCGGTAAAATGCTGGGAGTATACAACGGAAAATAAACAGGATTTTGCGCTTGCATACCGTAATTTATCAATTGCTTACTACAACAAGAAAAACGATATTGAAAAAGCATTGGCGGCAATAAAAAAAGCCTGTGAATTAGAGCCTGATAACAGCCGTTTCCTGCTTGAACAGGATCAGCTATTTGCAAAGGCGAATATTTCTTGTGATGAAAGGCTTGCCGTTCTTAATCAGCATAAAGATTTAATAGAGGACAGAGATACGCTCTGCCTTGCTTATGTTACACTGCTCAATAAAAACGACCGCTTTGAAGAAGCGCTCCAAATTCTTGAACGCCATGTTTTCCATGTGTGGGAAGGCGGAGAAGGCAAAGTAGCCGAGCAGTACAAGATATCTCTTTTTGCGCTTGCAGAAAAAGAACTGAGTAATAACAATTTTGAAAAAGCTATTGCGCTTGCTGAAAAAACGATTAATTATCCCGATAATTTCGGAGAGGGCAAGCTGTTTAATGTTCCTGACAACAGAGCTCATTATATAATTGCAAAATGTTATAAGGCGCTCGGCAAAAATGAGGAAGCCAATAAATATTTCAATCTTGCGTCCGTTGGAAGCACAGAGCCGGAACCCGTCAGATACTATAATGACCAACCGTCTGATTACATTTATTATATCGGGCTTGCTTATCTTGAGCTTGGATGTAAGGAAAAGGCAAGAAAAGCCTTTGATAATCTTTATAACTTTGGAAAGAAACATATTAATGACGCAGTTGATTATGATTTCTTTGCCGTTTCTTTGCCGGAATTAGAAGTTTATCAGGATGATATTCAAAAGCGAAACTATGATTACTGCAAAATGCTTATTGATCTCGGTGAAAAAGGAATAAATTTAAGCAATTAAATTCACCAAATAAAAAAGGTGTTATATGGCGTAAAAGCGCCGTATAACACCTTTTTCCTTTTTTAAAATTTGAGTTTTCTGAATTTGTTAGGTGAAATTCCGTTGTGCTTGGTAAAAAAGTAAATAAAATTCGATTCACTGTTAAAACCAACTTCATAGGTTATCTCAGACACCGTCAAATTCGTTTTCTGCAAATACTCCTTTGCTTTGTTTAGCCTGTAAATCAAAACGTAATCATAGGGAGCAAAGCCTGTTTGCTGTTTAAAAATTCTTGAAAAATGCGATGTGCTCATGTGCATTATAGCGGCTAAATTTTTGATGGTAATATCGTCCTGCAAATGTTCCGCTATATATTTTTTTATTTCGTGAATTTGATCTTCATAATTAATCTTGCTTTTGCTGTTTATCATTTGGGGAGTGGCAAGCTCCGTGATAAGTTTATAAAGATCCAAAGAATGATTAAGTTCTGAAGAGGTCGTGTTTTCAGCAATATTATTATATATTCTGAACAGCAGTCTTTTAACATGATCGGGATCTGTGCATTTTATAAGATTACCCGAATGTTTTATTATCTCATTATAGAAATCTCTTGAATTTGCTCCGCCGAAGTGCACCCAAATCGATTCAAAGTTGTCATTAGTATAGTACTCGTGAGGTTTGTAGCAATCCAATATTACTGTATCACCTTTATGGGCGGTGATATGTTTGCCGTCCAGTATAAAGGTGAAGCTTCCGTCTATGATATAGGTTACCAGCAAGCTGTCGTAATTTTGCCTTACAAGGTGATATCCCTTAACACAAAAAAAGTGGCCAGAGCTTATCGGATAATAATATAGTTTTTTTGCGGTTTGTGAAGGAGTTGAGAAAAATAAATTGGATTTTTTTAAAACTCCTTTTTCTGTTGATTTCATAATTTTACCTTTTGAGTTAATGATAAGATTTCTAAATTTATTGATAGTATTTCGCAATTAGTTTGCGCGAAACTATTATATAATATAAAAAATGATATGTCAAACTTTATAAAAATCGAAGGTATGTTTCAAAAATTTTTAGCCAAATATTTCATTTGCCGTCACAAAAATATCTTTTTTTCAGTTTGCGGCTTGAATATCGCTGAAAATGCAGTTCGAAATACTTACAGCACCCAGTATATGCTG
>URIN01000182.1 GCA_900547915.1 uncultured Clostridium sp.
ATTTTAAATTAAATTAAAGAGGACAATATACACAAATAATGTCATTTTTTATTGTGCCTTTTACATATATTTTTAAAATTATCTTTATGTTACAATAAAATCAGTATGGCAGGGGAGTGTTCAGAATGAAATATATACCTAAAAAAGAAAAAATAAGTTATTATGCCGGATTGAGCGGCCAGAATATGGTCTATGCTCTTATCGGCGGTTCATTTTTCAATTACTTTCTGACTGATATTGCTCTTTTTCCCGCAATTGTTGTTTCCGTACTTCTCATAATTATGAAAGTGTGGGACGGCATTAACGACCCTATTGTCGGTTCGTTCATTGATAAGCACACGTTTAAAAACGGGGAAAAACTGCGCCCGTTTCTCAAGTATACTCCACTGCCTGTGGGCATCTTTACGGTCCTGATGTTTGTTGTTTTCTCCACGGCTGAAGATCTGCTGTGGCTTCGTGTATCATATTTTATAATAATGTATATCTGCTGGGATTTGTGCTATACTCTTCAGGACGTTGCAATTTGGGGGATAACATCAAGCATTTCACCCGATTCTCAGGAAAGGGATACATTTGTTCAGTGGGCACGTACCATCGGCTCGTGTTTTTACGGTGCTCTCAGTGTGGGTGTTCCCATGGTGCTTGAGATGATTGCCAATGCTACGGGAGGCAGCATGGCTCTGCTCACTCTCGTGTTTGCCATTATTTTCGGTCTCGGCGGCGCAATGCTCAGTTACAGGTGCAGTGCTGCTCAGGAAAGAGTAAAAGTTGTTAAGGCTCAGCAGCAGGCAACTCTCAGGGAGAGCTTTTCGCTTCTCTTCCAAAACAAGATGCTTATGCTCGTGACGTTGGCAAATCTCCTGGGCTCACTCGGATTCGGCGCAAACCTTGTTACATATCTGTTCAAATATGAGATACCTGCCGATTTTCTTGGGCAGGATAGCCTTATCGGAGCCCTCGGGCTTACAACGATATATTCTGCCATTACGGGACTTCCCGGATTTATCGGAATGGTATTTGCAGATAAGATTAAAAAGTGGTGCCATGGCTATGTGAACGCCCTTATAATGATGCAGGCCGCAAATGTTGTTGTGCGAATTATAGCATACTTTATTGGTTTTGAGGGTAAAAATCTCTGGTTTGCGCTTGCTCTGATAGGACTCGGTTGTATTCCTCTCGGCGCCAGCTCAATTGCTCAGACATCCGTTTTCTGTGACAGTATCGATTATATGGAATGGAAAACAGGCAAACGCACGGAAGGTATAACTTTCTCAATGCAGACGATGTTCACAAAAATTTCAAGCGGAATAACGGCTGGACTTGCGGCGCTTGCGCTTCATCTGCTTGATTATAAAGCAATTGACGGCGCCTCAGTTTACGTTGGCACGCAGTCAGCGGCGTTTGATAAATGGATATGGCCGCTCGTTATTCTGACACCTGCCATTGCAAGCCTGCTTTATATAATTCCGCTTTTATTTATAAGGTATACACCTGCCCAGCGTGCAAAGGTAGAGAGCGAACTTGCCGCCCGCCGAGCAGAGCAGGAAAATGAGGTTGAATGATATACACAGGCATAAGTGTAAGAAAATTTTATAGCAATAAAAAACGCCGGGGCGATGCGCCTCGGCGTAAATATTTTGCTGTTTTCAGTCGCCCTGATATGTAGGGGCGTTTTTGGGGGATTTTCCTTTTATAACATTATGGTAATATGCATAAGTCATCGGCGTGTCATCATTCAGAATATCCGCATCAGTAACTTCTCCCAAAAATACTGTGTGGGTAGAAGTTTCCATTTTATCAATAACTTTGCAGGTTATATAGCTGCTTGCTTTCGGCACTATCGGCATCATGTTTTTTAACAGCGGCTCATAGTCAGCAAATTTATTGCTGTCACGCCCGCTTTTGAAACCGAAATTCCCTATAACAAGAGGGTCGCAGTGCTCGCCTAAGATATTTACGGCAAAAAAGCCGGTCTTGCTTATACATTCATTTGTGTAATTATCGTGATTTATGGAAACAGCAACTGTTGCGGGTGAAGAGGTTATCTGCACTGCTGAATTTGCTGTGCATCCTGTTGGCTTTCCGTCTGCCCATGTTGTTATAACATAAACACCGTATGATAAATTGTAAAGTGCGGATTTATTCATAATAGCTCCTCCGTTGAAACAAGCGTATCAAAAGACAAAAGGCGGCAGAAATTTCCGCCGCCTTTTATATTAGTATGTTTGAAAAGATTTATAATTATTCGCCGAAATATCTCTTAAGAAGACCTGCGAATGCTCTGCCGTGACGAGCCTCATCTCTTGCCATCTCGTGAACTGTGTCGTGGATAGCGTCAAGTCCCTGCTCCTTAGCAAGCTTTGCAAGGTCTGTTTTTCCCTGTGTTGCGCCGTTTTCAGCAGCTACACGCATTTCAAGGTTCTTCTTTGTGGAATCTGTTACAACTTCGCCAAGAAGCTCTGCGAACTTAGCGGCATGCTCAGCCTCTTCGTAAGCTGCTTTTTCCCAATAAAGACCGATCTCGGGATAACCCTCTCTGTGTGCAACTCTTGCCATAGCAAGGTACATACCTACTTCACTGCACTCGCCGTTGAAGTTCTCACGAAGGCCCTGAAGGATTTCTTCGCTAACGCCCTGAGCAACACCTACAATGTGCTCAGCAGCCCATGCCATCTCTCCGCCTTCTTCGCGAACTTTCATTGCTGCGCCGCAGATGGGGCACTTCTCGATAGGTTCATCACTTTCGTATCCGCATACGGGACAATAATATTTCTTTGCCATAATAAATACTCCTTTTTAAATTAATTCTTATTTTTATTGTTACAGTCGGGGCATAAGCCACTGTAATATACATCTTTTCTTGTAACGGAAAATCCGTTTAGGCCTTTGCACTCTGCAGGCTCAGGCACATCAAAATCATAGATTTCTCCGCACTCGCTGCAAATGAAGTGACCGTGAAAATTCACGTTTGCGTCATAGTGTATTTTTTCGCCGTCTATTGTAACGGGCATTAAAAATCCTCTTTCACACAGTGATTTCAAAGCGTTGTAGACGGTTGTTTTTGAAAAACTTGGGTTGTTTTTCAAAACGTTTTCGTAAATCTTTGATGCGTCAGGGTGGGTCCTGTGCCCGTAAACATATTTGAAAACAGCTATTCTTTGCGGCGTTGCGCGGAAATTCTTTTCTTTAAATAAAGAAATTATCTGTTCTTCCTGCATCAGCACCACCTTGTAATGATTGTTAGATTGTATCAAGTACAATCTAAGTATACCATATAAATCGAATTTGTCAACACTTTTTTTATAAAAAATTTGACTAAATTATTCAGATTTGGTATCTTATGTTATTGAAAAGGAGAAATGCGCTTTGATTAATGTAGACTGGAAAAAAATTAAACCATATGAAAAAGCGTCATTTGCAATTCCCGTAATCGTTGTCCTGCTCGTTATTCTTCTGGCATCGGTCATCGTGGCGTTTGTAAATCCGCTTCTGTATATGCCGCTAAAAGTGCTCACCGCGGTGTTCGTGTTTATAACCGTGGCATTCGGTGTTCATATTGAATCACGTATGATTCAGATTTATATGCTGCTCGGCGTGCTTGACGCATCAATGCTTGCCGCCGTGCTTATGCCGTTTCCAACTGGGCTCACCGTGTTCTTTTTCTGCGCTTCACTTTTTGCGGCGCTCGTTTCGGTTGGTGTGGCAGTTTTCGGCAGTGTGTTCTTTGTTAAGGAAACTCTTTACGATTTTCCCGAACCCGAAAGAAAAAATATTTTCGGCTCAAAGAATGTTATGTTCTTTGCCCCTCATGAAGACGATGAAATAAATATCTACGGCGGTGTTATTGAGCAGTATGTAAAAAACGGTTCTAAAGTTAGAATAGTTTTTTCAACTAACGGTGATTTTTACCGTCTCGGCAAGCTCAGAATAAGAGAAGCGCTGTCCGTTGCCAAACGTTACGGTATTGATGAAAAAGATGTTATATTCCTCGGCTTTAGCGACAGTATTACTGATAAAAACGGCAGGCATATATAT
>URIN01000183.1 GCA_900547915.1 uncultured Clostridium sp.
GTCTCGTGGGCTCGGAGATGTGTATAAGAGACAGGGTCAACCTTAGCAAGTTTTCCGTTTTCAAACACAAAAATCATATAGCCTTTATATTCTTTAACAACCGCTGTATACAAAACTGTTTCATTTTCATCCATTTCAAGCTTTCCGGGTAAATACTCGCCTAAAACAGAAGCTTTTGTATCCTGGAAATCATCAAGTTTTGCTTTGTAGACCTGATTAAGCGAAGTAAAGACAAGAAGTTCATCCTTGTTTGAACACTCTTCACTGCGCTCTATTACGTCTCCTTCTTTTACTTTCTGCTCGCCGCTCATTCTAAGATTTGCTGTTTTTATTTTCTTCAAGTATCCGCCTTTTGTAATAAAGACGGTAACCGGGTAATCAGCAACCTGCGGTTCTTCAGCGTCAGCGTCACTCGGAATTTCATAAAGGATTTCTGATTTTCTTCCCGTGTCGTACTTTTTAATGACGTTTTGAAGTTCAGAAATAATTATCTGCTTCTTTTTCTTGTCGCTTCCGAGTATTTCTTCAAGTTCAGAAATCTCGTTTTCAAGACTTTCAATGTCGTTTATACGTTTTAAAATATACTCTCTGTTTAAATGACGCAGTTTGATTTCCGCCACATATTCAGCCTGTATTTCATCTATACCAAAGCCTATCATAAGATTTGGTACAACATCTGCTTCATTTTCAGTCTCACGCACTATTTTTATAGCCTTATCAATATCAAGCAAAATCTTTGAGAGACCTTTAAGCAGATGAAGCTGTTTTCTTTTTTTATTCAAGCTGAAATTAACGCGTCTTGTTATACAGTTAAGTCTGAAATTCACCCATTCGTTGAGAATTTCACGAACTCCGCGCACACCAGGTTTACCGTCAATAAGAAGATTGAAGTTGCAGGAGAAAGAATCCTCAAGAGGTGTGAGTTTATAAAGACGCTGCATAAGCTTGTCCGGATCGGTTCCCCTTTTAAGATCGATAGTGATTTTAAGACCTTTGAGGTCTGTTTCATCTCTTATATCTGAAATCTCCTTGACTTTATTGGCTTTGGCAAGTTCAACTATTTTATCAATTATTGCTTCAGAAGTTGCAGTAGGAGGAATTTCAGTTATGTCAATACAGTTATAGGATTTATCATAACTGTATTTAGCACGAACTTTAACAGAACCTTTACCTGTTTCATAAATTTTTTCAAGTTCATCTTTATCGTAAAGAACATATCCTCCGCCAACAAAATCTGGCGCAATAAGAGTATCAGATATAACATGCGCTTTATTTTTCATTAGCGCAATCGTTGTTTCACAGACTTCACGGATATTGAAAGAGGCTATTGAAGATGCCATGCCAGCAGCAATTCCAGTAGTTACATTACAAAGAACAGTAGGAAAAGTTACAGGCAGAAGACGAGGCTCTTTCATTGTGTTATCATAGTTGTCAACGAAATCTACCGTATCTTTATCTATATCTGAAAAAAGCTCGTTACAGATGGGTGCAAGTTTCGCTTCAGTATAACGTGATGCGGCATACATCATATTTTTTGAATATGCTTTACCAAAATTTCCTTTTGATTCAACAAAAGGATAGAGTAAAGATTCGTTACCTCTTGAAAGACGTACAAGAGTTTCATATATAGAAGCATCGCCGTGAGGATTAAGCTGCATAGTACGCCCTACAATGTTAGCGCTTTTAATAGTCTGTCCATTCAAAAGTCCCATATTATACATAGTGTATAACAACTTTCTGTGAGAAGGCTTTAGACCGTCAATCTCAGGAAGCGCACGAGACAAAATAATGCTCATTGCATAAGGCATAAAATTGCTCTTTATAGTCTCTGTAATGACCTCGTTTTTAACTGTGCCCGCGTTTTCAATATGCACATTATCATTCATCTGAGAATTGTTTTCGCTTTTTGTTTCTTTTTTTCTTCTTGGCATAATTTCACCTATATCAACTTACGTCTGCTGCATCGAGATACAGATAACCGTAATCCGTTATATATTGTTTTCTTCCCTCTAGATTATCTCCGAGAAGTAAATCAAATATTTGTGAAGTTTTTTCAGCTTCGTCAGGAGTTACAAGAATAAGTCGTCTTGTCGCGGGGTTCATAGTTGTCAAAGACATCATATCAGCCTCGTTTTCACCAAGACCTTTAGACCGCTGAACTGTATATTTTTTGCCTTTCAGTTCTTCTTTAATTTTATCCATTTCCATCTCGTTGTAGGCAAAATAAGTCTGGTCCTTACAGGTTACTTCATACAGCGGTGATTCATCAATATATACTTTTCCCTGCTCTATGAGCTGTGGCATAAGCCTATATATCATTGTCAGCACAAGAGTTCTGATATGAAATCCGTCAACATCGGCATCGGTACATATAAGCACTTTGCTCCAACGAAGGTTATTAATATCAAAAGCAGACAGTTCCTTTGAAGCTTTTGAACGCATTTCAACACCACAGCCTAGAACTTTAATAAGATCAGTTATTATCTCGTTCTTAAATATCTTGCTGTACTCACTTTTTAAGCAGTTAAGTATCTTACCTCGAATAGGCATTATTGCCTGGAAATTAGCGTCCCTTGCCTGTTTACAAGCACCAAGAGCCGAGTCTCCCTCTACTATGAAGAGCTCTCTTTCCTCAACATTTTTGGAACGGCAGTCGACAAATTTCTGAACACGGTTTGTCATATCAATTTTAGTCTGAAGCGTTGATTTAAGGCTCTTTCTTGTATTCTCTGCTTTTACTCTGCTTCGCATATTGATAAGAACCTGATCGGCTATCTTATCCGCATCCATTTTATTTTCTATAAAATATACTTCAAGCTGTTTTCTGAAGAAATCAGTCATAGCTTCCTGTATAAATTTGTTGGTTATCGATTTCTTAGTTTGGTTTTCATAAGAAGTTTGAGTAGAAAAGGACGATACAACAAAAATAAGTATATCCTCAATATCTTGAATATTTATCTGGCTGTCCGTCTTTGTGTATTTATTATTTGCTTTAAGGTAAGCGTTTATCTGATTTACAAAAGCGCTCTTAAAAGCTTTCTCAGGTGCGCCGCCATGTTCAAGGTAACTAGAGTTATGATAATACTCCTTACATTGTGTTTTTATTGAAAAACAAAGCGCCGCTTTAATAACAAGTTTGTATTCGCTGAGGTCTTCCCTGTCCTTACCAACTCTTTCGCATTCCCAATACTGAGGAGTTGTAAAGGCATTGCCGCCGGCAAGTTCTTCTACATAATCCTTTATTCCGTTTTTATAGCAGTATTCAAAAGTTTCAAATCCGTTTGAAGTTTGGTTTTTGAGAATAAAAGTTATTCCGTCATTAACAATAGCCTGACGTTTAAGTACATCCTGGAAATATTCAAGAGGAACATTTATATCAGTGAAAACCTGAAGATCCGGTTTCCAGCGAATTCTAGTACCTGTATCTTTTTTAGTATATTCCTCTTTGCTGAGACCGCCAATGTTTTTTCCGCGTTCAAAATGAAGTTTATAACAATAGCCGTCTCTGTGTATTTCAGCATCCATATATTCAGACGCATACTGAGTAGCACAGAGTCCAAGACCGTTAAGACCGAGCGAATATTCATAGTTATCCGCTCCGTTGCCATATTTACCGCCAGCGTATAACTCACAAAAAAGAAGTTTCCAGTTTTCTTCCTTTTCAGCTTTATTATAATCAACGGGAATACCTGCGCCGAAGTCCTGCACTTCTACTGAGCAATCATTAAATCTAGTGACGACTATTTTATTTCCTCGACCCTCACGAGCTTCGTCAATAGAGTTACTCATAATTTCAAATATGGAGTGCTCGCAGCCTTCAATATCATTTGAGCCGAATATAACTGCCGGTCTTTTTCTTACCCTGTCTTCGTTTTTTAAAGACCGTATACTTTCATTTGTGTATTCGTTCTTTTTGGCCATAATAACCTCCGAAATATTTATACAAAGATATATTATACAAGCTGTCTCTTATACACATCTGACGCT